>JBAUOO010000029.1:0-12675 GCA_049579785.1 Steroidobacteraceae bacterium | reverse complement strand
GCCGCAGCCAATCGAGACCCGTGCGGGCGCCCGCCTCGAAATAGATGCGCGCGGCTTCGGTCACGGCGATCCGCTGCGATGCGGCCAACTCGACGATGTCGAGCGAGGCGTTGTTGGCCTCGAGACTGGCGACGCGCGTGGCGAGGTCCGCCGGCAGGCCCGCCTCGAGGTGCTGCGCGCGCACCTGTTCGAACTGCTCGCGCCAGGAGCCGCAGAGCACCTGGCCGACCCGCGATTCGAGCTCGTGCACGCCGGCGCGAAACTCCGCGACCGCGGCATCGACCTTGAGCGCGCGGCGACGGGCGAGCAGCCAATAGGTTGCATGGCGCAGCAGACGACTGGTCTCGAATGCGGCCGCGTACTGCACTTTCGCGGGCACCCGGTTGTCGAGCTCCTCGATTCGCGACCAGACCGTGCGTATCTGGAAAATCTCGCGGGCCGCGGTGTAGGCGCGCGCGATCTGCGCCGGCTCCGCGCCGGTGTCCTCCTGCGCGCGCGGCACGAAAGTCGGGCCCATCCGGTTGACCAGGCTGTTGGTGGTTGCCGTCGCGATGATCTCCCGCCGCAGGCGGTGGCGGGAAATGGCCCGCGCGAAACGCCGGCGCACCGGGGTGGGGAAGTAGCGCTCGAGCTCGGAAGAGAGATACGGATCCTCGGGCACGTCGGAGTCGAGCAGATGGTTGTTGAGCCAGATCTTGCTGTAGGCGAGCAGGATCGCGAGCTCCGGGCGGGTGAGGCCGCCGCCCGCCTTGCGCCGCTCGGCGAGCTCATCGTCCGTCGGCAGGAACTCGAGCGCGCGGTTGAGCTCACCCGAGCGCTCGAGAGAGCGGATCAGATGCTGGAATTCCGCCAACCGGGCCCGAGCCTGCAGCTCGAGCGTGCTGATCGCCTCGCTCTGCAGGTAATTGTTGCGCAGCACGAGCGCGCACACTTCGCCCGACATGCCGGCGAGAACCCGGTTGCGCTCGCCCGCGGTGAGGCCGCCCGCCTGGACGATGGGGTTGAGGAGGATCTTGAGATTGACCTCGACGTCGGAGGTGTTGACACCGGCTGAGTTGTCGATGAAGTCGGTGTTGAGCCGGCCGCCGGCGAGGGCATACTCGATGCGTCCGCGCTGGGTGAGCCCCAGGTTTCCGCCTTCACCCACGACCTTCGCCCTGAGCTCGCGGCCGTCGATGCGCAGCGCATCGTTGGCGCGATCGCCGACCTCCGCATTCGACTCGCGGCTCGCCTTCACGTACGTACCGATGCCGCCATTCCAGAGCAGGTCCACCGGCAGGCGCAGAATCGCTCGCATGATCTCCGTCGGGGTGACCGAGGCGCTCTCGAGCCCGAGGAGCGCGCGCGCCTCGGGGGAGAGGGTCACCGACTTGGCGTTGCGCGGGAAGACGCCGCCGCCGCTGGAGATGCGGCTGCGCTCGTAGTCGTCCCAGCTCGAGCGCGGCAGATCGAACAGACGTTGCCGCTCCGCGAAACTCACCGCCGGGTTGGGGTCGGGGTCGAGGAAGATGTGGCGGTGATCGAACGCGGCCTGCAGGCGGATTTGCCGCGAGAGCAGCATGCCGTTGCCGAACACATCGCCCGACATGTCGCCGATTCCGGCGGCGGTGAACGCACTCTTCTGGATGTCGGTGCCGAGCTCGCGAAAATGACGTTTCACGCACTCCCAGCCGCCGCGGGCGGTGATGCCGAGGCGCTTGTGGTCGTAGCCGGCGGAGCCCCCCGAGGCGAACGCATCGCCCAGCCAGAAGCCGTATTCGGCGGCCACCGCGTTGGCGATATCGGAGAAGGTCGCCGTGCCCTTGTCGGCGGCGACCACCAGGTAGGCGTCATCGCCGTCGCGGCGCACCACCTGCGGCGGCGGCACGAGCCGGCCGCCGATGATGTTGTCGGTCAGATCGAGAAGGCCGCGGATAAAGGTGCGGTAGCAGCCGATGACCTCGGCCTGCACCTCCTCGCGGCCGCCCCCGGGCAGGCGCTTGGGCACGAACCCGCCCTTGGCGCCGACGGGCACGATGAGCGTGTTCTTCACCTGCTGCGCCTTCATGAGGCCCAGCACCTCGGTGCGGAAATCCTCGCGGCGATCGGACCAGCGGATGCCGCCCCGGGCCACGTAGCCCATGCGCAGGTGCACCCCCTCGACGCGCGGACTGTAGACGAAGATCTCGAATTTCGGGCGGGGTAGCGGCAGATCGGGAATCGCCGCGGGATCGAGCTTGAGCGAGAGGTACGGCAGCGGTGCGCCGCCGCTGTCGCGGCGATAGAAGTTAGTGCGCAACGTCGCCAGCACGAGCCCGAGATAGGCGCGCAGGATCCGATCCTCATCGAGGCTCGCGACCGCATCGAGACTGGCGCGGATCTGGGCCGCGATACCCTCCGATGATTGATCGCGCGGCTGCGATTTCGCGGCGCGCGGGCGCTTGCCGCCGCCAGCCGCAGGCTGCGCCGCAGGATCGAGGCGCGCCTGGAAGAGGCGCACCAGTCCCGCCGCGATCGCCGGATTCGCGGCCAGCGCGCGCTCCATGTAGGCCTGGCTGAAGGGCACTCCCGTCTGCAGCAGATACCGGCAATAAGCCCGCAGTATGATGATCTCGCGCGCCGTGAGGTCGGCGCCGAGCAGCAAGCGGTTGAATCCGTCGTTCTCCGTGTCACCGCCCCAGGTCATCGTGAGCGCTTCCTTGAAGCGCGCGTCGATGCGGCCGATGTCGATCGCGAGCCCGTCGCGGTGCTCGAGCTCAAAATCCTGGATCCAGGCAGCCCCGCCTTCGGGCCAGGCGAGCTCGTATGGCCGCTCCGCGATCACCCGCAGTCCGAAGTTCTCGAGAATCGGCAGCAGATCCTAGATCGGCACCGGCTCGCCGAGCCGCACGATCTTCAGATGCATTCGCGCGGGTCTTTGTTGCCGGGGCCGGTGCAGGCTCAGCCGTCGCGCCTCGGGCGCACCGCGCAGCCGCTCGAGGTCCCCGATGTCGGCGAGCGCATCGGCTGGCGCGACGTCATCCTCGTAGGCGAGCGGGAAAACACGCCGGTAGCGTACCGCGAGCGCGATGCCGGCCGCCTCTCCTTCGCGCGTCACCAACACCTCCCGCAGGCGGTCGGTCCAGGTCAGGGCCGCGTCCGCGATCCGCCGCTCGATCGCGGCAATGTCGACCTTGCGCGGACCGGGCGGCTCGGTGCGCACGACCACGTGCACGCGCGCGTGGCTGGAGCCGGAGATCTGAACCTGACTCTCCACCGCTCGGCCGGCGAAGCCCTCGAGAATGATCTGCTCGATGCGCTGACGCACTTCCGTGTTGTAGCGATCGCGCGGCACGTACACGAGGCAGGAGTAAAAGCGGTGATAGGGATCGCGTCTGGCCAGCAGGCGCACGGTGCGGCGCTCGTAGAGGTTGACGACGCCCCGGGCGATTCGGATCAAGTCCTCGATGCTGGCCTGGAAGAGCTCATCGCGCGGGTAGGTCTCCAGAACGTTGAGCACGGCCTTGCCGTCGTGACCGTGCGGGTCGAGACCGAAGTACTGGATGACGCGATCGACCTTGCGCCGCAGTACGGGAATGTCGCGCGGACTGCGATGATAGGCGCTCGAGGTCCAAAGGCCGAGGAAGCGGTGCTCGCCGATGACCCGGCCCCGGGTATCGAAGCTCTTCACACCCGCATAGTCGAGATACTCCGCCCGATGCACGCTCGAGATGGAGTTGGCCTTGGTGAGGACGAGGAGCTCGCGCTCGCGGGCGCGGGCGCGGATGTCACCCGTCAGCACGGTCGCGGTGGGCTTTCTCGCTGCGCCGCGCGAGCGCAGGATCCCGAGGCCGGTGCGCGCCTCCGGAATCAGCCGGTCCTCGCGAATTCCGCGCTCGAGGCGGTAGTGCCGGTATCCGAGGAAGACGAAGTGACGCGCCTCCATCCACTCGAGGAGCTCGCACGCTTCCATGACTTCCTCCGCGGGCAGCGGCGGCGGCTCGCGCTTGAGGTCCGCGACCAGAGTGCGTACGCGCTCACGCATCGTCCGCCAATCATCGACCGCGAGGCTCACATCAGTCAGTGTCGATTCGATGTCGCGACGCAGCCGCTCGATCGCCGCCGGATCGGTCTGGCGGTCGATCTCGTAAAGCTCCCAGGATTCGGCCCGGTGAGGCTGATCGCCGTCGCCGCCGAGGCCCGCGAGGCGCCCGCGCGCATCGCGACGGACCTCGAGCACCGGGTGGATGATCAGATGCATGGCAAGCCCGGCACGGCCGAAGGCGATGCCGACTGAATCGACCAGGAACGGCCTGTCATCGGTGACGATCTGCACCAGCGTGTGCGGGGATTCGAAGCCATCGCGCGCCCGATCGGGATTGAAGATCCGCACCAGGGTCTGGCCCGGTGCGCGCCGCCAGCCGAGCTCAAGGTGCGAGCGGGCCGCGCTCGCGAGTGCTGCGGGCGTGCGCTCTGCCAGGTCCTCCTCGCCCACGCCGCGAAAATAAGCGCGCAGGAATCGCTGGCGCATCTCGCGCTGATGTACGGGGTCGGAAGCGACGGGCGCTCCCTGTCCCGGGGCAACGCGGGCGCGAGCGATGCGTTCGATCCGGGCGAGGCGGGCGGGGGGAATGCTGCGCAGCAGACGACTGTCGTCCGGCGAGGGATCTGGGGCATGCATGGTGGGGCGCGATTATATACGTCCCGGCATGGGCAGCGGACCGCCGCGGGCGCTATAATAGTTGCACCCGCAACGAGATGCTGGCGGAGATCCCGTATGAGCGAGTCCCGCGAGAACCCGATGGGCACCGACGGCTTCGAGTTCGTCGAGTACACCGCGCCCGATCCGCAACTCCTGAGGACGCTCTTCGAGCGGTTGGGTTTCCCGGTAAGGGCCCGTCATCGATCGAAGAACGTGACACTTCACGGCCAGGGTGATATCAACTTCATCATCAACGCGGAGCCGGAATCGTTCGCGCAGCGCTTCGCGCGCGAGCACGGTCCTTCCGCCTGCGCCATGGCCTTTCGCGTGCGGGATGCGGCCCATGCGTACGAGCGCGCCCTCGAGCTCGGCGCCAAGCCCGGTCCGCAGAGCGCCGGTCCCATGGAGCTCAACATTCCCTGCATCGAAGGCATCGGCGGCTCGCTCATCTATCTGGTCGATCGCTACGGCGATCGCTCGATTTATGACGTCGATTTCCGTCCCGAGTCCTCAGCGTCATCGGCCGAGGACAACGGCCTGAGGTGCATCGACCACCTCACTCACAACGTGCGCCGGGGCCACATGGACGTATGGAAGGGCTTCTACGAGAAGCTGTTTAACTTCCGCGAGATCCGCTACTTCGACATCGAGGGTAAGCAGACCGGGCTCTTCTCACGCGCGATGACCAGCCCCTGCGGCAAGATCCGCATTCCCATCAACGAATCGCAGGACGACAAGAGCCAGATCGAGGAGTACCTGCGGGAGTATCACGGCGAGGGCATCCAGCACATCGCGCTCGCCTCGAATGACATCTACCGCACGGTCGATGTGCTGCGCGGTCGGGGACTGGCGTTCCAGGACACACCCGATACGTACTACGAAGGTATCAACGCACGCGTCACGGGCCACCGGGAGCCGCTCGAGGAGCTGCGCCGCCGCCGGATCCTCATCGACGGCAACCCGGAGCGTGGGGAGGGTCTGCTGCTGCAGATCTTCACCTGCAACGTGATCGGCCCGATCTTCTTCGAGATCATCCAGCGCAAGGGCAACGAAGGCTTCGGCGAAGGCAACTTCCGTGCGCTCTTTGAGTCGATCGAGCAGGATCAGATCCGCCGCGGCGTGATATAGCTCCAGAGCGCGGCGCAAAACGATCCTGTCCGGAACGCCGTGAATCCGTCCCCGCAGGCTCCCGACCGCTGCGGGCCGCGGAATCTCGGGGCTGATCGGGCATACCCAACCGCGACGCATCGCCGCGCGCGCCCTCGCCACCCGCCTTGCCGAGGAGCTTCACACCACCGTGGGCGGTGCCGTCGGCTATCAGGTGCGCTTCACCGATCGGACGGGCCCCGGCACCCGCGTGAAGCTGATGACGGACGGAATCCTGCTGCAGGAGCTCGAGCGCGACCCGCAGCTGCGCCGTTACGACGCGCTGATCATCGATGAGGCGCACGAGCGCAGCCTCCCGCTCCGCCGCGCCTAGCCTCGATGCTCGCCCGCGAGGTATTCCTCGCTCTGCATCTCGGCGAGCCGGCTCGAGGCGCGCTGGAATTCGGAGCGCAGCCGCTCGCCGCGATAGAGCTGGGCCGGGGGCGCGGCGGCCGAGACGACGAGCTTGACACCGCGGTCGTAGAGCTCATCGATGAGGGCGATGAAACGACGTGCCTCATCCTCCTTGAGGGCATCCATCACCGGTACGTTCGAGACGACGACGGACTGATAGTTGCGGGCGATCTCGATGTAGTCCTCCTGGCTACGCGGACCGCCGCAGAGCGCCTGGAACTCAAACCATACGGCCCCCTCGCTCTGTCCCAGGACGGGAATCGAACGGCCTTCGATCTCGACGGCACCGTCGGAGGCGTCGCCATGATCCGAGAGCTCGGCGAAAAGAGCGCGCAGCCGCGCGTCGGTGTCGGATTCCAGCGATGAGAGGTACGTACCCGCCTGGGTTAGGCGGCGCAGGCGGTAGTCGCACTCCCCCCCGGCCGCCACGACATCCGTGTGCCGCTCGATGAGCTCGATTGCCGGCAGAAAGCGCTGGCGCTGCAGGCCGTTGCGGTAGAGATCGCGGGGCGAGGTGTTTGAAGTGGCGACGAGCGTCACGCCGCGGCGGAACAGGCCGCGAAAAAGTCCCGCCAGGATCATGGCATCGGCGATGTCGGTGACGTAGAGCTCATCGAAGCAGAGCACGCGTGCTTCGCCCGCCAGTCGCTCGGCCACCGTCTCGAGCGGCGCCTCGAGTCCGCGCAAGCCTTTGAGCTCGGCGTGTACGTCGTGCATGAAGCGGTGGAAATGGCGGCGGCGGCGCTCCGGGAAGGGAAGGCTATGGAAGAAAAGATCCATGAGCCAGGTCTTGCCGCGACCGACGGGCCCCCAAAGATAGATACCGCGCACGGGCGTTGCCGGTTGTCCGCGCCTCAGGATCCGCAGCAGGCGTGCTCGCAGTGAGCCGCTCGCGCCATGCGTGGCGATCAGCCGGGAACGCAGCGCCTCCAGCCGGCCCACAATCGCGAGTTGCGTGGGATCGGCGCGAAACCCCCGGTCGGCGATCTGACGCTCGTAGATCTCGCGCAGCGTCCTCGCGCCTGCGTCATTCATCCGGCGTCAATCCGCCGCGAGGTCAGGCAGATCGCGGAAATGCTCGAGTGCCTGCGGATTGGCGAGCGCGTCGAGGTTCTTCACCGGGCGGCCGTGGATCACGTTGCGCACCGCAAGCTCGGTGAGCTTGCCCGAGCGCGTGCGCGGGATGTCGGGAACCGCCACGATCTTGGTAGGCACGTGCCGCGGCGTCGTGTGCGCACGGATGACATCGCGGATCTTCTTTTTCAATCCCTCATCGAGCTCGGTCTCGGCCCGCAGCCGCACGAACAGCACGACGCGCACATCATCGCGCCAGTCCTGCCCGATCGCGATCGCCTCGACGACCTCCGCGAGGCTCTCGACGGCGGAGTAGATCTCGGCGGTGCCGATGCGCACCCCGCCGGGATTCAACACGGCGTCGGATCGCCCGTAGATGACGATGCCGCCGTGCTCGGTGAGCGCGGCGTAGTCGCCGTGGTGCCACACTCCGGGGAAACGCTCGAAGTACGCCGCCCGGTAGCGCGCGCCGTCCGGATCGTTCCAGAAGCCGACCGGCATCGAGGGGAAGGGTGCGGTGCAGACCAACTCGCCGCGCTCGCGGCGTACGCGCTTGCCGTCGTCGTCGAAAATCTCGACCGCCATGCCGAGGCCGCGGCACTGGATCTCGCCCCGGTGCACGGGCAGCGTCGGACAGCCGAGGACGAAGCAGGAAACGATATCGGTTCCACCGGAGATGGAGGCGAGGTGAAGATCCGGCTTTACGGCGCGGTAGACGAAGTCGAAGCCGTCGGGCAGGAGCGGCGAGCCGGTCGAGAGGACCGCCTTGAGCGCCGCGAGATCGACACTTTGCCCAGGCAGGTAGCCGCTCTTCTCCAGCGCCGAAAGATACTTGGCGCTGGTGCCGAAAACGGTCAGGCGCTCCTGCTGCGCCACTCTCCAGAGCACTCCCGGATCGGGATGAAACGGGCTGCCGTCATAGAGGATGAGGGTCGCGCCGGTGGCGAGCGCGCTCATGAGCCAGTTCCACATCATCCAGCCGCAGGTCGTGAAGTAGAAGATCCGGTCGCCGCGCTTGAGGTCGGTGTGGAGGAGGTGCTCCTTTTGGTGCTGCAGAAGCGTCCCGCCCGCCCCGTGCACGATGCATTTTGGAACGCCGGTCGTTCCGGAGGAGTAGAGGATGTAGAGCGGATGGTTGAACGGCATCGAGGCAAAGCGCAGCGGCGCGCCGTGCTCCCCGAGCGCGCGCCAGTGCCTGGCCCGCGATGCGCCCGCTCCCAGTCGCTCGAGCCGCGGCTCCGACTCCACATAAGGAACGACGACGATCAGCTCGACGCTCGGTAGCTTCGAGGCCACTTCGGATATCGGCGCGAGCGAGTCGAGTGTCTTGCCGGCGTAGAAATAGCCGTCCGCCGTGAAGAGGACCTTGGGCGCAATCTGCCCGAATCGGTCGAGCACGCCCTGGACGCCGAAATCCGGCGAGCAGGAGGACCACGTCGCCCCGAGACTCGTCGTGGCCAACATGCCGATGACGGTTTCCGGCAGGTTGGGCAGGAAGCCCGCGACCCGATCGCCCTCGCCGACGCCCGCGGCCCGCAACCCCGCGGCAACGCGCGCGACCTCCTGGTAGAGCTCGCGATGGGAGAGCTGACGTCGGGTGCCGCGCTCGTTGACGAATACGATCGCGGCTTGGGTATCCTGATCCCGCAGCAGGTTCTCGGCGAAATTGAGCCGGGCGTTGGGAAAGAATCGCGCGCCGGGCATGCGATCGGGATTCTCGAGCACCGGTCCTGCGCCCCAGTCGGCGTGAATGTCGGCGAAGCGGGCGAGCTCGGTCCAGAAATCCTCGGGTTGCGACACCGACCAGGCGTAGAGCTCCTCGTACCCTCTGAGCTTCAAACCCTTGCGGGCGTTCAGGCAGGCGCTGAATCGAGTCAGGTTGGCATCGGTAATGCGGGCCGGCGAGGGGCGCCAGATCTCGGTCATGGGGCTCTTACAGCGACTGGTAATTCGGCCCGGAGCCGCCCTCCGGAGGCGTCCAGTTGATGATCTCGTAGGGGTCCTTGATGTCGCAAGCCTTGCAATGCACGCAGTTGGCGGCGTTGATCTGCAACCGCTTGCCGCCTGAGGGCTCATCGATCATCTCGTAGACGCTCGCCGGACAGAAGCGCTGACACGGATTGCCGAATTCCTTCGCGCAGCGTTCGATGCAAATGCTGGCATCGAGCACCTTCAGGTGCGCCGGCTGGCTCTCATCATGGCTGGTCGAGGCGAAGAACACCGATGCCGGTCGGTCGCGCGGCGGCAGCGTGCGCTCCACCCAGCCGCGATCGGGGCTCTCATACGCCTTGAGCTGCTTGAGGCGCGCATGATCGGGCGTGCGGTTGGTGAGCGTCCAGGGCGTGCGGCCGCCGGTCAACGCTTCGAGGCCGGCATTGGCGATGCCGAACCAGAGTCCGCGTTTGAATCCGGGCTTGAAGTTACGCACCGTGCGCAGCTCGCGGCCGCCGGCGGAGGCTCGCCAGCGGGCATCGAAACCCGCAGGGCTTCCGCTCTCGGCGAGATGCTCCGCGGCGAGCATCCCGGAGCGGATGGCCTGGTGCACGCCCTTGATCTTCGGAACGTTGACGCCGCCGCCCGCATCGCCGATGAGCATGGCGCCCGGCATCTCCAGTCGCGGGATCGACTGCCAGCCGCCCGCGGCGATGGTGCGCGCGCCGGCCGCGAGGATCTCACCGCCCTCGAGGAGGGGCTTCACCTGCGGGTGGTGCTTGAACTGTTGGAACGCCTCGAAGGGCGTGAGCCGCGGATCCTCGTAATCGAGTCCGACCACGAAGCCGACGTAGACGCGATTGTTGTCGAGGTGATAGATGAAGCTGCCACCGTACGTGCGCGAGTCAAGTGGCCAGCCGAGCGTGTGTTGGATCAATCCCGGCTCCACCCGCCCCTCGGGCAGCTGCCACAGCTCCTTCATCCCCAGGCCGTAGGACTGCGGGCTCGAGCGCGCATCGAGACCGAAACGGCCGATGAGTTGTTTGGCCAAGCTGCCGCGGGCGCCCTCCGCCACCACCGTCACGCGCGCGCGGACCTCCGCGCCGGGGGTGAAGTTGGGGCCCGGCCTGCCGTTTTTCCCGAGGCCCATGTCGCCGAGCTGCACGCCCGCGATCACACCCTCGGCCGTTGCGAGCGGAGCCGCCGCCGCGAAACCGGGGAAGACATCCACCCCGAGGGACTCGGCCTTCTGCGCCAGCCAGGGTGTCAGAAGTCCCAGGGAGATGATGAAGTTGCCATGATTGTGCAGCTGCCGCGGCAGCGGCAGGCGGATGCTGCCCTTGCGGGTGAGGAGCCGGAATTCATCGCGCCGCGCGGGCACGCAGATCCCGGGAGGGGAGTCGCGCCACTCGGGCGCCAGCGCATCGAGCGGGCCGGGCTCGATCACCGCCCCCGAGAGGGCATGCGCGCCCACGGCGGCCGCTTTTTCCAGCAGGCACACGTTGAGCTGCGGCTTCAACTGCTTCAGCCGCATGGCGCAGGAAAGTCCCGCCGGGCCGCCGCCCACGACGATGACGTCATATTCCATGACGTCACGCTGCACGTCGCAGGGATCGGGAGTGCTCATTTACTGTGGCTGCAGGCGGACCGCGCCGTCGAGGCGGATGGTTTCGCCGTTCAGCATCGGGATCTCGAACGCGGCGACGACGAGCTGGGCGAACTCTTCCGGCTTGCCGAGGCGGTGGGGAAAGGGGATCTGGCTCGCGAGCGATGCCTGCACTTCCGCGCTCATGCCATCTGCCATGGGGGTGTGGAAGATGCCCGGAGCGATGGACATGCAGCGGATGCCGAATCGCGCCAGCTCGCGAGCGATCGGCAAGGTCATGCCCGCGAGTCCCGCCTTGGTGGCGGCATAGGCCGCTTGGCCGATCTGACCCTCGAATGCGGCCACGGAGGAGGTATGCACCAGAAGGCCGCGCTCGCCATCCTCGCTCGGGGTGTTGTGCTGCATCAGCGCCGCGGCCGCCTTGTCGCAGAAGAAGGTGCCGATCAGGTTGATGTGCACCACCTTGGTGAAGAAGTCGCCCGCCATCGGCCCATTGCGGCCCAACACGCGTCCGGCGCCGATCACGCCCGCGCAGTTGACGAGCAGATTGATGCCGCCCATGCGGGTCTGCGCGCCCTCCATCGCGGAGCTGACTTCGGCCTCGGAGGTGACATCGCAGCGCAGAAAGGCGACGTTGGCCCCGAGATCCGCGGCGGCGGCGCGGCCGGGACCGTCCTGCACGTCGAGGATGGCGACCTTCCCGCCGAGGGTGACGAGGCGGCGCGCGACCGCAAGGCCGAGCCCCGAGGCGCCGCCGGTGATGACGGCGCGGGCATCTTGGATCTTCATTCTGTCCCCCAGATGGACTGGCGGAAGTTTAACTGATGAGCTCGATGGCCACCGCCACCGCCTCCCCGCCGCCGATGCAGAGCGAGGCGATTCCCCGCCGGCCGCCGCGCCGGCGCAGGGCGTGCAGCAGGGTGGTCAGGATGCGCGCGCCCGTGGCGCCGATCGGATGGCCGAGCGCGCAGGCACCGCCGTTGACGTTCACGCGGGCGCGATCGATGTCGATGTCGCGCATCGCGGCCATGGTGACCGTGGCGAAGGCCTCGTTGATCTCGTAGAGGTCAGGATCGTGCGGCTTCCATCCGAGACGGGTGAGAACCTTGCGGATCGCCCCCACCGGAGCGGTGGTGAACCACTCCGGCTCCTGGGCGTGGCTCGCCTGGGCGAGAATGCGGGCGATGGGTCTCAGTCCCCGCGCGGCCGCCGCCTCGGCGCTTGCCACCACCAGCGCCGCCGCGCCATCCGAGATCGACGAGGAGCTCGCCGCCGTCACGGTGCCCTCCTTGCCGAAGGCCGGCTTCAGGGTCGTGATGCGGCTGAGGTCGCAGGTCCCTGGCGTCTCGTCGCGCGCGACCACCGTCTCCCCCTTACGGCCCTTCACGGTGACGGGGGTGACCTCGGCGTCGAACTCGCCCGAGTCCACCGCGCGCAGCGCCCGGCGCACGGACTCCGCGGCAAAGGCGTCCTGGTCCTCGCGGCTGAAGCGGTATTTGCTCGCGGTCGCATCGGCGAAGCAGCCCATGAGCTTGCCGTCGAACGGGCTCTGCAGGCCGTCGTAGAACAGATGGTCGAGCACCTCGCCGTGACCCATGCGGTAGCCGCTGCGCGCCCTGGGCAGGAGATATGGGGCGTTGGTCATCGACTCGAAGCCGCCGGCGAGCACGATCTCGGCATTGCCGGCGCGGATCTGATCGGCGGCCATCATCACGGATTTCAGTCCGGAGCCGCACATCTTGTTGATGGTGGTGGCGGGCGCGGCGAGCGCAATACCGGCGCCGATGGCCGCCTGGCGGGCAGGCGCCTGGCCGAGCCCGGCCGCCAGCACGCACCCGAAGAT
>JBAUOO010000028.1:0-3511 GCA_049579785.1 Steroidobacteraceae bacterium | reverse complement strand
CGCAAAGATGCTGCGGGGCGCCGAGACGTAGCCGTACTGCACAAACTCGGCGACGGAAAGCGGGTCAACCTGCCGGCCCGTATGCCCGGCGCAGTTCAAGGCTTTCGACTCCGAAGCGAACGCCAGTACGCCATTGCGCACCGAGTAATACAAGGGCTTGACGCCGAAACGATCGCGGCACAAATGCAACACTCGGCGCGCATCGTCCCAGAGGGCAAAAGCGAACATGCCGCGGAAGCGGCGCACGGCATCGAGGCCCCACTGCCGGTAGGCTGCGAGGATCACCTCAGTGTCGCTGTCGCTACGGAACTTCCATTCGAGCGAGGCGAGCTCGGCCCGAATCTCTCGAAAATTGTAGATCTCGCCATTGAACACGATCCAGGCCTTGCCGTCCGCGCTGGACATTGGCTGATGACCCAGCGGCGACAGATCGAGAATCGCGAGGCGCAGGTGCCCGAGAATGAGCTGACCGCCCGCGAGAGTCTCCACTCCTCGATCATCGGGCCCCCGATGCGCCATCGAATCGAGCATGGGGTCGACGGCGTCACCGCCCTGGCGCCGTCCCGGTGAATAGACTCCCGCAATCGCGCACATGAGCTGGATCCGCCGGCGCGCAACGCAGAGGCGCACCATTAAGTTACAAGGTCTGCGGCAAGGCCGGAGTGCAGGCAGTCGGCAGACGCATTTGTTATTCTACTCAAATCATCTTACGAAAATTCCTACAGAAATCTCAAGACCCTGACGACCTTCCTTTATGTCACGCAGGGCGGCAGCCCCAATAGCCATGAACGTGCTCTGGCTGGCCCACGCCATTCCCTACCCGCCCAAAGCCGGTTTCTTGTCCCGCTCCTATCACCTGCTGCGCGAACTGGCGCAGCGCCAGGAGGTCGACCTCGTCGCCTTCGTCCAGGAGCCCTGGCTCACCACGCTATTCCCAAGTCTCGAGGCGGGACTGGATGAGTCCCGCCACGCCCTCGAGAAGTTCTGTCGGACGGTAACCTTCGTGCCGATCGATCGTCTGAGCGGCCGATGGGGCAAGCAACGCACCGCCCTTCAGGCGCTGCTGACCGGCTCGATGTACACGACTTCGTGGCTCGTCAGCTCCGTCGGTCGAGCGGCCGTAGGCAATGCCTTGGAGGCGAGCGGTTGCGACCTGGTCCACTTTGATACGATCGGCCTCGCTCCTTACCGGGCTCTGGCGGGCGGACATCCGGCCACATTGACACACCACAACATCGAGTCACATATGATGCTCCGCCGGGCAGATAACTCCCGCAATCCGCTCGCGCGGGGTTACTTTCGCAGCGAAGGACGCAAGCTGCGCAGCTATGAGCGCCGCGTCGCCGACCGGTTTGATGCGCATTTCACCTGCTCCGAGCTCGACGCGCAGCGTTTGCGCGAGATCATGCCTGAGGCGAACATCGTGGTCGTGCCCAATGGAGTCGATTGTGAGTTCTTCGCGCCTGCCGGAGGCGAGGTACGGCCCCATTCCGTGGTATTCGTCGGCACCATGAACTGGTACCCCAATATGCAGGCGGTCTCGTACCTGCTGCGTGAGGTCTGGCCGGGACTGAAGGCGCGCGTTCCAGGGGCGACGCTCGACATCGCCGGCAGCAATCCCCCGGACTCGATCATTCAGTTGGCGCGCTCGCTGCCCGATGTGACGGTGCACGGCTACCTGCCCGACGTGCGCCCACTCATCGACTCTGCCGCCGTGTTCGCCTGTCCCATTCAGGATGGAGGCGGCACCAAGCTCAAGATTCTCGATGCCTTCGCGATGCGAAAGTGCGTCGTCGCACACCCGATCGCCTGCGAAGGCATCGACGTCTGCCCTGGAGACAATGTTGTTCTCGCCTCATCCCCGGGTGAGTTCATCCGTGAGATCAGCTCGCTTTTGAGCGACGATGCCCGGCGCACCGCACTCGGTCTCGCGGCGCGGAAGTTGGTGGAGACGCGCTACTCCTACCGAGAGATCGGCGCACGATTCAGTGCGGCCCTGGAAACGGCCGCACGCACGCGGGCTCAGGTGCCCTGATCATGCGCGCCCTGCGAAACTTCGCCCTGCATGCCGCCCGCGCCCTGGGCGGATTCCGCATGGCGCAGTTTCTCACGCGCAATCGGCTACGCATCATCTGTTATCACGGCTTCTCGGTCGGCGACGAATATCAGGTCCAGCCGGACATGTTCCTGCGGGCCGCCACGTTCGAGCGCCGTATGCGTATCCTCAAAAAGCGGCGCTTGCCGGTGATCCGGCTCGATGAGGCCGTGAGACTCCTCGAGGTCGGTGAGATTCGCCGCGGCGAGACCGTGATCACGATCGACGACGGCTGGGCCTCCACGCTGACGATCGGGGCGCCGATCCTCAAGCGCTACGGCTTTCCCGCCACCGTCTACGTGACCACCGAGCACTTGGCGGCGGGTACGGAGGTCTTCAACGTAGCGCTCTATTACATGATCCTGCGCTCGCCCCGCGAGACACTGCGGCTCGCGGGTCTGCACCCGGCCATCGATGGCAGCTACGATCTGCGCAAGGATCCCTACGCGACCCTGCGCTCGCTTGCGGCCGCTGCCGAGAGCGCGTATCCGGCGCTGGCGAATCGGCAGCGAGCGCTGCCTGCCATCGCGGCAGCGCTCGGCATCGATCTGAGTGAGGTCCTCAGAGGCGAGCGCTTCCGGCTCCTCACTCGCGAGCAGATGCAGGCGCTCGCGGCATGGGGCTTCGACCTTGAGCTGCACACCCACCGGCATTGCTTGCCGGCCCAGAGCTTCGAGGCGATGAAGGCCGAAATCGAGACCAATCGCACCCATCTCGATTCGATTCTGCAAAAGCGCGCGCACCATTTCTGCTTCCCGGGCGGCGAGTACAGTGCGCGCCACCCCGAGTGGCTCCGGCGCCTCGGCATCGTCTCGGCAACCACCTGCGAACCCGGTCTCAATCGCCGCGGCGACCCGGTCCTGCTCTTGAAGCGATATCTCGACAACGACCGACAGGCGAGCGTGACATTCGAGGCGGAAGTCAGCGGGTTCCTGGAGCTCGCGCGAAACGCCCGCGCCGTGTTCCGCGGGCGAAGGAGACGCGCCCCCATTTCGGCGACTCCCCCGTGACTACTGCGCGCCCACGATTGCTCGAGGTGTTGTTCTCGTTCCGCACCGGAGGCTCCGAGGTGGTGGGTCTGGAGCTCGCGCAGCAGCTCTCACGCGATGGCGTGGAGGTCATGTGCACGGCGATCGACGGCGTGACGGGGCCGCTTCGCGCTCGATGCGAGGCCATCGGTATACCGGTGATCGACCTTGGACTTCCCTATCTCGACATCCTGCGCCGCAATGGCTTCAGCCTGGCGCTTGCACGCCGGCTGCGCGACCTGAGGCTCGATGCCATCCATTTGCAGCATTTCCTTTCTCTCTATAAGTGTGGGCTGGCCGCCCGCCTGGCTGGCATACCGCGCATCGTGGTCACCGAGCACTCGGCTGAGAAAATCCGGGAACGGGCGTATCGAGTGCGCCTGCACTA
>JBAUOO010000027.1:0-2272 GCA_049579785.1 Steroidobacteraceae bacterium | reverse complement strand
ATCCGCTTCAGCATCTTAAGCGGCGGGCAGGCGATCGCGAACGGCGCGCTGGCGCCCGCTTGAAAAGATCGGCGAGCGCCGCCGAGTGGGCCACCCGGCGCGAGCGCGGCAGCGCCGGGCTCATTCGCCTGATGGCGGCGTTGTCCCTGCGTATGGGGCGGCGCGGCGCGCGCGTGGCGCTTCACCTCATCGCGGCTTACTTCTTTCTGTTTGCGCCGCGGGCGCGGCGGGCCTCCCGGGCGTACCTGCGCCGGGTGCTCGGGCGAGCGCCGACGGCGAGGGAGCGCTTCCGCCAGGTGTTGGCCTTCGCCACCACGATTCACGATCGGGTGTATCTGCTCAATGACCGCTTCGAGCTCTTCGACCTCACGGTCGAGGGGGAGGAGTTGATGCGCGAGCGGGTGCGCTCCCGGGCGGGGGGCTTTCTCGTGGGAGCGCATTTCGGCAGCTTCGAGGTGATACGGGCGATGGGGCGGCGCCAGAGTGGGCTCAGGGTGGCGATGGCGGCCTACGAGGACAATGCGCGCAAGATCAACGCAGCCTGGGCCGCGATCAACCCGAAGCTCGCGGCGGAGACGGTGCCGTTGGGCAGCCTCGAGGCGATGCTCAAGGTGCGAGCGTTGCTCGATGAGGGGGTGTTCGTCGGCATGTTGGCCGATCGGACCCCGGGCGCGGAGGCGGCGCAGGTGGTGGAGTTCCTCGGCGCCCCGGCGCGCTTTCCGATAGGACCGATGCGCGTGGCGGCACTCCTGGGGGGCGAGGCGGTGTTGATGCTCGGACTTTATCTCGGGGGCAATCGCTACCGGGTCGTATTCGAGTCGATCGCGGATTTCTCGGCGGTTTCGCGCGAAGGGCGGGATGATGCGATTCGGGCGGCGGTGGTGCGCTATGCGCGGCGGCTGGAGGCCCACTGCCGGGAGCACCCTTACAACTGGTTCAACTTCTTCGATTTCTGGGCTGCCTGAGGGTCAAATGCGCGGAATCGGCCTTAGTCGGTGCGCCGGCGCAGCGTTTGCGCTGATCGCGATGTTGTATTCGGCGCCTTCACTCGCCGCGAATTCCACCCTGGATCAGGTGATGGCGCTGCTCGCCCAGCGCCAGCACGGGCAAGTGAGGTATGTGGAGGAGGATTACTTCAAGATTCTCGATGAGCCGGTGAGATCCTCCGGGGTGTTGGTTTACGATGCGCCCGATCACCTCGAGAAAAAAACGCTCGCGCCCAAAGTGGAGTCGCTGATCCTCGATGGGGAGAGGCTCACGGTGCGGCGCGGCGATCGAGCCTATCGCCTGGATTTGAGCGCGTATCCGCAGCTCGCCCCCTTCATCGACTCCATCCGCGACACGCTCGCGGGCAACGAGCCGGCGCTCGAGCGGGTGTTCAAGGTGACCTTCACCGGCGCCCTCGCGCAATGGAAGCTCGAGCTCGTGCCGCGCGATGCGAAGGTCGCGCGCAAAGTGCGCCGGGTGAGGATCCTGGGAGCGGGCGCTGAGATCCGCTCGGTCGAGATCTTCCAGAGCGACGGCGACCGTTCGCTGATGACGATAGAAGAACCATGAGGGGACGGCACGCGGGAGCGATCATCCTCTGGGCGGTGCTGCTGGCCGCCGCGGTCCTCATCATCGCGCGGGCGCGCTACTCGGCGGATCTCTCGGCCTTCCTGCCGCGGGCGCCGACGGCGGCGCAGCGGCTGCTCGTGGAGCAGCTTCGCCAGGGAGTCGCCTCGAGGCTCATCATCGTCGCGATCGACGGCGCGGATGAGGCGGTGCGGGCGCGACTCTCGCAGGCGCTCGCGCGGCGGCTGCGGACCGAGCCGCAATTTACCGCGGTCGAGAACGGGGACGCCGCGGCGGCGCAAAAGGACGAGGCGTTCCTCTTCGCGCACCGCTACCTCCTGAGCCGCACGGTGAGGCCGGAGCGCTTCAGCGTCGCCGGGCTTCGGGCCGCGATTTCAAACTCCATCGAGCTTCTCGCCTCGCCGACCGGAATGCTCATGAAGTCGCTCCTGCCGAGCGATCCCACCGGGGAGATGATGACCCTGCTCGATCAGTTGACGGGGACACTCTCACCACGCAGCGCCGATGGGGTCTGGGTCTCGCGCGAGGGCGCTCGGGCGCTTCTGCTCGTGCGCACGCGCGCGGCGGGCTCGGATACCGATGGGCAACAGCGCGCGATGCAGGCGATCCGGGCCGCATTCGATGAAGCGCTGGCGAGCGAGCCTCGAGCCTCGGGCGCGGCCCCCAACCCTGCCCCGACGGGTGCGCCGTCCCATGC
>JBAUOO010000026.1:0-13423 GCA_049579785.1 Steroidobacteraceae bacterium | reverse complement strand
GGCGCAGCGCTCATCGCGCGGCGCGCCCCGCGCCCATCGCAGCGGGTCCCGCGACGTCCCACATCAGGCGGGGGTCGAAGGTGACCGAGGCCACCATGGTGAGAAAGGTCATCAGCATGAAGGCGGTCGCGCCCCAGCCGGCGTCCTCGTTGCCGAGCGCGCCGAAGTGGATGAGCGGCACGAAGAACACGATGGCGAACGGATCGGTCTTCGACCACCGCCCCATCTCGGCGACGACGCGCAGCAGCCTCGTCTTGGCGATGAGGTGGCGCCGGGAGCCGCGCCACACCGACAACACACACCAGCCGATGGCGAAGATCTTCGCCGCCGGAGTCAGGATGCTCGTGCAGAAGATGAGCGCGCCGAGCGGATACAGGCCGGCTTTGAACAGATCCCGGATGCCGGTCATGATGGTGTAGCGCACCTGCTGGCCGAGGTGATTCGAGATGTTCATCGGGTAGAGGTTGGCGGGGAAGATGAGAACCAGCGCGGCGATGAGCAGCGCCGCCGTCCAGGCAACCGCATCGAGCTTGCGTACTCGCAGCTTCGCGCCGCACCGCGGACAACGCTCGCCCTCCCGCGAGAGCGGCTGCACGAGATCGCAGGTCGTACATGCCAGCATCGGCTCGCCCGGCCCGCTGCGGGTCTCACCGCCGATCGCTCGCCAGACCGTGCGCGCATCGAGCGTCGCGCGTGAGAGCATGGTGAGAAAGGCCGCGGCGATGAAGCAGGCGCCGCCGAGCTCGATCGTGATGTGCGCCTGATCGATGTTCATCAGGCGGTAGTAGCCGACGCAGCCCGCGAGCAGATAGACATCCACCATCGCCCACGGGTCGAGCCACATCGCCCAGCGGAACGCCGCGCCGAGCCAGGTGGGCCGGCGCTTGAGGGTGAGCGCTCCGAGCACCCCCGAGAGCAGCCCGAAGCGCAGGAAGGGCAACGCGATGATGAAGAGCGCGCTGAGTCCGGCCAGCCAGAACCAACCTCGCCCCCACAGCTGCGCCACCCCCTCGGCGGTGATGTTCTGCGAGTGCAGGCCGAAGATGTCGACGCGCAGAAGCGGCAGCACGTTGACCGGCACGAGCAGCAGCAGTGTGGCGAGCGCGCAGGCGAGGGCGGCGCCGATGCTGCGCCCGTTGGTCTTCTCGAGCTCGGTCCGGCAGCGGATGCAGACCGCCGTGTCGCGCGGCAGCAGGCGCGGAATTTCCTCCAGAGTTCCGCAATCGGGACATCCGATCGTCACGCCATCGACGGGTAGCAACACTGATACCCGGCCCGTTCCAGCCCCAGGGTCCCGCGCATTGACTTTTGGCCACCCGCACTTCAACAATTCACGCGACTCGGCTCACGGGGACGGCCGGGGGGATGGGATGCAGCCGTATCTTCTGGCTCCGCACGTTTTTCCGTGCGTCTCGGGGCAACACGTGGTGCTGATGGATCTCGAGCGCGACAAGTACATCGCGGTCGCCCCCGCCCAGCGGCTGGCCGGCCGGGTTCGCGGTTGGCCGGTTGGCGCAGCGCAAGCCTCAGGTAGAGATAACCTCGATCACGAGGCGGACGAGCTTCTCTCGCAGATGCTCGCCCACGGCATGCTGGTAACCGATCCGCACCTCGGCAAGCCCGCGATTCCCGTCACGATCGCCCGCCCGGAGCGCACTCTCGTCGAGTTCGATTTCGATGGCCGCCCGCGAGCGGGCGCCGCGCACCTCGTGCGCTTCGCCCGCTGCTGTCTGCGGGCTCAGCTTTCCCTCAAGCTGCGCCCCATACAGTCGATCGTGCAGACCGTACGCGAGCGCAAGGCGCGGGCCGGGGGCCCCGCCGCCATGGACGGCCAGTGGCACGGCCCGATTTCCGACGTGCGCCCCCTGGTCACGGCCTTCACGCGGCTGCGGCCGCTCTTTTACACGCTGCGCGCTGCCTGTCTGCTCGACTCGCTGACATTACTTCATTTCCTGAGCGCCGACGGCATCTGTGCGGACTGGGTGTTTGGCGTCAAGACCGAGCCTTTCGATGCGCATTGCTGGGTGCAGCAGGGCGAGGTGCTTTTCAACGACGTTCCGGACCGGGTGCGCCAGTACTCGCCCATCCTGGTCGTGTAGCGACTCGTGTTCCGCTACGTGGCCTTCGTCTGGAATGATCGCGACGCCACCGCTCGGGAGGCCGCGCGGGCGTTGCTCGAGCGTCATTGGACGGTGGCGCCTGAGTGGCGTGTGGCGCTGCGCGGCCGGGGCGTCGAAGTGCGTTATGTCCGCGCCCGCACGGACTCGAGCCAGGCATACGAGGTTGCCGACTCCGGTGGCGTCGTGTTGGGGACGCTGTTCGCGCGCTCCGCGGAAGGCGTCTCGACGGCGGCCCCACGCAGGCTCGGCGAGGCGGACAGCCGCGCCATCGCCGATACCAACGGCCGTCAGCTGATCGAGGACTTCTGGGGACGCTACGTCGCCTTTCTTCACGATGCGGCGGCGCAGGCCACCTGGGTGCTGCGCGACCCTTCAGGCGGCATGCCGTGCTATCTGGCGCGCTGCCGCGCAGTCGACCTCTACTTCTCGTGGATCGAGGATGTCCTCGAGCTGGTGGAGGACGGCCTCGAGGTCAACTGGCCCTACCTGATCGCGACAGCGTGTTTTCTGCGGGAGCATTCATCGGGGACGGCCCTGCGGGGAATCACGCAGGTGCTGGCGGGCGAGTGCCTGGAGATTCGCGCCGGACTCTCCAAGCGGTTCTTCTACTGGGATCCCCTGGCCGTCGCCAACACCGAGGTGATCGAGGAGGCGGCCGCGGCCGTCGCGGCGATGCGGCGATGTGTGCGCGATGTCGTGCATGCCTGGGCGTCGTGTTACGAGCACCTGCTCCTCTCCCTCTCCGGCGGACTCGACTCCTCGATCGTGCTCGCCTGTCTTCGGGATGCGCCCTCGCGGCCGCGCACCACCTGCTTTCACTACTATCCTCTCGGTGCCGACCTCGATGAGCGAGCCTTCGCACGCGCGGCGGCCGCCGGGGCGGGCTTTGAGCTCATCGAGCGTGCCCGCGATCCGTCCTTCAGCCTGCAGCCGCTGCTCGGCATCCACCGCTCGCCGGAGCCCACCAACTATCCGTACTTCCTCGAGCACGGCAGGCTCGATGCGCAGCTCGCCGCCGAGTGTGGCGCGGCGGCGGTGCTCATCGGTTACGGGGGTGATCAGCTTTTCTACCAGGAGCGGGCGCAATGGGCGCCCGGGGACTTCCTCCACCGTCGCGGGGTGCGGCCCGCTGTCCTGCGCATTGCGCTCGATGCCGCGCAGATGGATCAGGTCTCGGTGTGGCGCGTGTTGCGCGCGGCGACTTCGGGGTACCTCGTGCAGCAGCGTTGGAGTCTCCTCGAGGAGGCTGGACGGATGCGGCCGTTGCTCGTGCCGGATGTGATCCGGGAGGCGCGGCGGAGCGCCGAGTTCCTGCATCCCCTGCTGCGTCACCCGCGCGGGACGCCAAGCGGTAAGCTCTGGCACGCTCACCAGATCAGCCAGCCCTTCGATTTCTACGATCCGCTCGCCGGCGAGCGCGGGACCGAGCGGGTCGCGCCGCTCTGCTCGCAGCCGCTGATGGAGCTATGCCTGCGCATTCCGACCTATGTGCTGACGCAGGGCGGATGGGATCGAGCCGTAGCCCGCCGGGCGTTCTACGAGGAGCTGCCGACGCCGATCCGCAATCGCCGGCACAAGGGCGGAATCGAAGAGCATCTGCGCCAGACGGTGGAGCAGAATCGGGGATTCCTCCGGGAGCTGCTCTTGGACGGCTTCCTGGTGAGGGAGGGAATCATCGACCGCAACAAACTCGCCGAAGTGCTATCCGGCAGAGCCACCCGCATCGCGTCCGGCTCCGGCGAGCTGCTCGAGTACGCGGGTATCGAAGCCTGGTGCGGGCGATGGAGCACGCGCGCGGGGAGGGGGGATTTGGCGCCACGGCGCATTTCAGTAGCTGAGGGGTAGGGATTGGGAAAAGAAGAGATGGGCGAGGTCAAGCGCTTCCCCGGACGGGAGAGGCCCGAGGAGTTCGTCGAGCGGTTGTGCCGAACGCATGAGGCACCGCTGCTGGCGTACCTCACCCAAATGCTCGGCAGGGCGGATATCGCACGAGAGGTGGCTCAGGACGCCTTCGAGAAAATGCACCGGATGTATCGCCCGGATCAGGTGCTGTTCCCGCGGGCGATGCTCTTCAAGATGGCGACCAATTTCGCCTTGATGCATTTGCGGCGGCGGCGACTCGAGAGCGCCATGATCATGGGCTCGGCGGGGATGGAGGAGGTGCCCGACCATCGGTTGGGGCCGGACCGGCAGGCGATGGCGGACCAGATCGGGCAACACCTGGCAAACGTAATCAATGGTTTACGACCTAATCTTCGCAAAGTCTTTGTAATGGCGCATGTGCAAGGCAAACCCCGCAAGGAGATCGCCGCCGCCCTCGGCATTTCCGAGAAGCGGGTCGACAAGCGCATGACCAAGGCGCTGAAAGCCTGTCGGGATAGTCTCTCCTCGCAGGGGATCGACTTGGCGGAGGTCGATTGAAGGAGGTCGATTGAAGAGCGAGCGGCGCAATCTCTGGCGTGCCTGCCAGCGGCGGCTCGTGCGCGCTCGGGCGGCCGCCTGGCACACGCGCATGTCCCGCGGACTGAGCGAGACCGAGCGCCGCGGGCTCGAGCGCTGGATCGCCAAACCGGTCAACGCGCGCGAATTTCACGCCCAGCGCGCCATCCTCGATGTGATGACGGAGCTCAAGGGTGAGCCGCGCCACGACGTGCTGGCGAGCATCGCCGAGCCAGCGCCTGCCTCTTCGCTCCCGCCTGGCCCGAAGCGCTGGTTGGCGTTCGCTCCGGTGTGGACATCGGGCGTGGCAGCCGCCCTTCTCCTGGCGACCGTGGCCGGATGGTGGGTCCTGCGCGGCGCGGGCTACCTGCCGCAGACATATCGGACCGAGACGGGCCAGATACGCGACGTGATCCTTCCGGACGGCAGCGTCGTCGGCCTCAATACGCAGACGGAGCTCGAGTGGGTGGGTAGCCCGGATGATCGGCGCGTGCGCCTGATCCGCGGCGAGGCGTACTTCCAGGTGGTGCACGATCCGAGTCGTCCGTTTCGCATTCTGCTGGCGCACAGTCAGGTGCAGGTGCTCGGCACCCGCTTCGATGTTTATCAGATGGCAGACGGCGATGTCCGCGTGAGCGTCGTCAGTGGCATCGTGGCCGTCGAGGGGCTGGAGAGCGGCGCGGGCACGCTGCCTTCCTGGAGCCGGCGGCTCAGCCCGGGTCAGCAGATCGAATACTCGCCGGTCGGGCTGGTGGCCGACGTTCATTCCATCGTGGCGCGGAAGGTCATCCGCTGGCGCCAGGGGATCCTCGAGACCCAGGGCGAGCCGCTGTCGGATTTCGTCAGCGATCTCAGCCGCTACACGACCGAGCGCATCGTCATTGCCGACCCGCGCGCCGCGATTCAGAAGGTGGGCGGCGCCTTCGACATCCGCGACATCGACGGCACGCTCGAACGCCTCGCCCGGATCGCACCCGTGACGGTGAGGCACGAGGGGCGCGAGGTCATCATCGGCTATCGGCCGGCGCCCTCCGAGGCGGCAGCGGGCGGTGCGACATCTCCTTGAGTTGTTTTGGAATATCACCAAGTAAAGAGGATTACCAGCATGTTGATTCTTACAAGGCGCGTGGGCGAGACCGTCATGATCGGGGACGACGTCACCATCACCGTTCTCGGGGTCAAGGGCAATCAGGTACGCGTCGGGATCAATGCGCCGAAGAGCATTGCGGTGCATCGCGAGGAGATCTACGAGCGCATCAAGAGAGAGCACGCCGCCGAGGCCGCTGCGGAGAAGCAGAATACCGGCGCCGGCTTCGCGCCCTCTCCAACAGTCTGAGCTCGGGGCGCACCGCGGATCGTTTCCCGGGTCTCGAGGGTTTCGCGTCCGCGACGCCGGCTGTTTCGGGGGGTCTGGCCGGTTTCCGGGGAGAATCGTGAGGGAGCCTCTCGTCGAGGGGCGGCTGCGGGTGTTACGATTGTGTAACGCTACCGCGCGAAGGGCATCGACAACAACAATGCGCTACCAGCACTCGAGGGAAGAAAGCGCGGAGATCCTGCGGCGCGCGCTGCAGCTCATGTCTCCCCACAAAGCCGGCTATCACCCGGTGAGCTACGCGGTCTGGTATGAGCACGCCGCCGAGCTCAACCCGGCCCTGACGCAGGAGCTCGAGAAGCTCCTCGCGGCCGAGGCACTCCTCTCCGATGCGGAGGTCTGCAGACTTCATGCCCTGTACATCGCCGGCCGCGACGTGCAGGCGTTCGAGCTCGCGCAGAGTCAGCTTCGAGAAGTGCTGGGTGAATCGGAGAAGCAGGCCACGCACGCCGAGAGAACGGTAACGCGCTTCAACGGCTGCTTGAATGAGGCCATCGAGGACGCCCGCCGGCAGGGCGATGGCGAGAATGCCCTGATCGGGACGGTGAGCCGGCTGGCTGCGGAGGCCTCCCAGCTGCAGGCGGTCCTCGGTGCGCTCAACCAGCAGCTCGCCACTCAGCGCCAGGAGGTCGAGCAGGTCATGGAGCGCCTGGAGCGTGCGCAGATCGAGCCGTTGCGCGATCCGCTCACCGGCCTGAACAACCTCCACGGCCTGCGCCGCACGGTGGAGGGGCGCGCGAGCTCGGACCTCACCGGTATCGCCTTCATCGCGGCCGACGTCGATTACTTCAAGCGCATCAACGACACGCACGGCCACGTCGTCGGCGACAAGGTGCTGGCCAAGGTCGCCGAGATCCTGCGCGAGCACCTGAGCGGCGAGGAGATGGCCGCAAGACTCGGCGGCGATGAGTTCGCGATGTTCCTGCCGGGCAAGTCCTTCGCGGCCGCCGTCGCCCTCGCCGAGCAAATCCGCGCCGCCGCCACCCGCACCGTCATCACCCGCCCGGATGGCATGCAGTACATCGGTGCCGTGACACTGTCGATCGGTGTCGCCCTGGGGGAGCCTGCCGACACCTTGGAGTCCCTGCGCCATCGCGCCGATGAGGCGCTCTACGACGCCAAGGACGGCGGCCGCAATCGCGTCGCGCTCGCCGCCAACAGCGCCGCCGCCGACAGCTCGGCCGCGTCCTAACTTTGCCAGGTGGCTCAACGGCCTGGCAGCCGCGCTGGGCCGGGCAGGGTGCGACGCATGCGCCGCACGGGTGGCCACGGATGGACACCCCGGGCTTGCGCGGAGCAGGGACTGCGCAGCGCAATGCCCGGATCCAGCGCTCAACATTCAGGCACGTTGACCGCCAGCCCGCCCTGCGAGGTTTCCTTGTAGATCGTCGACATGTCCGCGCCCGTCTGGCGCATGGTGGCGATGACGTGATCCAGCGAGACCTTGTGCGAGCCGTCGCCGCGCATGGCGAGACGCGCCGCATTGATCGCCTTCACCGCTCCCATGGCGTTGCGCTCGATACAGGGGATCTGCACGAGACCGCCCACCGGATCGCAGGTGAGTCCCAGGTTGTGCTCCATGCCGATCTCGGCGGCATTCTCGATCTGCTCATTGCTCCCCTGCAGCGCCGCGACCAGTCCCGCCGCCGCCATCGAGCAGGCGACGCCCACCTCCCCCTGACATCCCATCTCCGCGCCCGAGATCGAGGCGTTGCGCTTGTAGAGCATGCCGATGGCGGCCGCGCTCAGCAGGAAGCGGATGACGCCCTCATCGCTCGCTCCGGGCTCGAAGCGCCGATAAAAATGCAGCACCGCCGGCACGATTCCCGCCGCTCCATTGGTCGGCGCCGTAACGACACGACCGCCCGCGGCGTTCTCCTCGTTGACCGCGAGCGCGAACGCATTCACCCAGTCCATCGCATCGAGCGGCCGCGAGGGGCCGCTTTCCGTCAGAACGCGGTAGAGCTTCGGCGCCCGGCGGCGCACCTTCAGAGGTCCCGGCAGGACGCCTGTTTGATGAAAGCCGCGCTCGACGCAGGCCTGCATCACCTGCCACAGGTTAAGCACGCCCGCGCGCACCCGCTCCTCGCTCGCCCAGGTGCGCTCGTTGGCGAGCACCAGCTCGAACAGCTCGAGCCCGTGCTCGCGGCACAGCGAAAGCAGCTCTGCCGCGGAGTTGAAAGGATAGGGCGGCTGCGGCCGCGCGGTCGCCTCCCGCGCCTGACTCTCGCCGCCGCGGACGATGAAACCGCCGCCGATCGAGTAGTAATCTTCCTCGCGCAGGATGTTGCCGCCGGAGTCCGACGCCGTGAAACGCATGCCGTTGGGATGATCCGGCAGACGCTCGGCGCGCTGCAGCAGGAGCTGGGTCTTCTCGTTGAAGTCGATCTCATGGGTGTCGAGGAGCCGGATGCGATGGCTCGCGCGGATGCGCTGCAGGGTAGGCTCGATGCTGTCGGGCTCCACCGTCTCCGGGTCCGCGCCCTGGAGGCCCAGCAGCACCGCCCGGTCGGTTCCGTGGCCGAGCCCGGTGAGGGCGAGCGAGCCGTAAAGACGCGCCATCACCTGCGCGGTTGCCGCGAGCAGCCCGTCGCGCTCGAGACCCAGGACGAACTCGTGCGCGGCGCGCATCGGTCCCATGGTGTGGGAGCTCGAGGGCCCGATGCCCACCTTGAAGATGTCGAACACGCTCAGAGACATTTGCAGAAAACCTCGGCGGCGGCGCCAGTCCCTCTTTATATAAGGTGATTATCGGGCAATGGTAGGGGTTAAGCCTGTCCGCTTGCGACCTCAACGCCCCCAGCCATGGCGGCTCGCTCGTAGCGTTTTGGTGGCCACGCGGCTAATCATAGACATTTATCGACCCCAGCCATGGCGGCCCGCTCGTAGCGTTTTGGTGGCCACGCGGCTAATCATAGACATTTAGCGACCCCGCAGGCGCCTCAGCTCCCTTCTCTGATGCTTGTCCGGGCGCTCCTCGGGACGCGGGGTCATGGCAGCGGCCAGCCGCATCCGTTGCGCGTGCTGCTCGCGGCGGGCACGGCTAGCGTCGGTTTCGGTGTAGCAGACCAGCGCTTCCCGGGCCGGCCCACGGCGTCGCGGAATGGCGGTGAGGTGACACTCGAAATCCACGCCGTCGCGGGTGAAGCTCACCAGGTCCCCGGGCCGAACGCTGTGGGAGGGGCGCACCCGCGAGCCGTTCACGTGCACCCTGCCTCCGTTCACCGCTTCGGCGGCGAGCGACCGGGATCTGAAGAGGCGCACGGCGAAGAGCCAGCGATCGATGCGCGCGACGCCCGGACTGCTGGTCTGCATTATGAGATTCGCCGGCCCGCCTTGATCACCGAGCGGCAGGGATTGAAGCCGCTCCAGTAGCCGAGCTCCTCGAGCTCCCCGATGCCCCAGACGACGAAATCCGCCGCCTGGCCCGCCTCTAGAGTGCCTCGCTCTTTCAGCATGCCCAGTGCGCGCGCACCGTGGCGCGTCACGCCGGCGAGAGCCTCCTCGCAGGTCAGGCCGAAAAGGCGCGTGGCCATGCTCATGGCCAGCAGGAGCGAGCTGCCGGGAGCGGAGCCCGGATTGCAGTCGGTCGCGATCGCCATGCTCGTTCCGGCGGCGCGAAACGCATCCACGGGCGGCTTGCGTTCCGCGGCGAGGCAGAAAAAGGCCACCGGCAGCAGCACGGCGACCGTGCCCGAAGCCGCTAGGGCCTGCGCCTCGGGCGCTCCGGCGTACTCGAGGTGATCGCAGGAGAGTGCGCCCTGGCGGGCTGCGAGCCGGCTGCCGCCGAGATTCGAGAGCTGCTCCGCATGCATCTTCACCGGCAGGCCGAGCCGCCCCGCCGCATCGAACAGCCGCTTCGCCTGCGCCACGGTGAATCCGACCCCTTCGCAAAAGACATCGACCGCATCCACCAGATGCTGCTCGTGCAATCGCGGAAGCCATTCGCTGGCGACCTCGTCGATGTAGTCGTCGGCTCGGCCGGCGTATTCCGGCGGCACGGCATGCGCGGCGAGCAGCGTCGTGCGGATCGTGACCGGAAGGGCGCGCGCCAGCGCTCGTGCGACCCGCAGCATCTTGGCCTCGTCCTCCAGGGTAAGACCGTAGCCTGACTTGATCTCGACCGTCGTGACACCCTCCGCGAGCAGCGCCTCGAGCCGCGGCAGGCTCTCATCCAGAAGCTGCTGCTCCGAGGCAGCCCGCACCCGGCGCATGGTCGCTAGGATCCCGCCCCCGGCCCGGGCTATTTCCTGGTACGAGCGGCCCCGCAGCCGCGCGGCATACTCCCCCGCCCGGCTGCCGGCGAACACCAGATGGGTATGACAGTCGATAAGACCCGGAGTTATCCAGGCGCCATCCAGGTCGTGTGCTTCGTCCGGCCGGCAATCCGCTGGCAGATCGCGCTCCGCGCCCACCCACTCGATGTGGCCTGCACGGGTGAGCAGAGCCCCCTCGGGCACGCAGGTCATGGAGGCATCGCAGGTCGCAATCCGGGCGTTTCGCCAAAGATGCGCAGTCTCGCTCATGGGGGAATAGTAGCGCCGCCTGAATTTGAGGTGTCCGAGGAAACGGCTTTGATGTACCTGAGGAAACGGGTACAATGCGCGCCCCCGCGGGCCTCGGCCGCGGGAGCCAGAAAAGCCCCCCGAGGGGCTTTTTGTTTTTTCACGTAGCCAAAACAGGGCCGGCGGCCGTTTTGGGCGGAATGGGCCTCAGGGCCCTTTTGTTTTTATGGTCGCTCAAGATCGCCCGGAGCGATCTTGGACGGCGCAGCCGGCCCGTAGGGCTCGACGCAGGATGCGTCGAGCAAACAGGCCGAGGCCGTTTCGGAGTTATAGAGACCATGTCGGCGACCTTGCGAGAGCGGCTCATCGCCCTCATTGAGCCCCTCGTCGGGCGGCTGGGCTACGAGCTCGTCGAGCTCGAGCATACCGCGGGACGTGGTAGCGCCGTGGTGCGACTGTTCATCGATCGGCCCCCCCTGAGATCCGCAGGCACGGAGCCGGATAGCGCGCCCGGAAACGCAGTGGGGCTCGAGGACTGTGAGCGGGTGAGCCGGGAAGTCGCGGCGGTGCTCGACGTCGAGGACCCGATACCCACCGCGTATACGCTCGAGGTCTCCTCGCCGGGGTTCGACCGGGTGCTGCGCACACAGGCGCATTTCGCGCGCTTCGTCGGCTCGCGGGTGTTCGTGGAGCTCTGCGCGCCGCGCGAGGGCCGGCGCCGCTACACCGGCACGCTGCTATCGGCGGACGGGGCGGGCATTGCGCTCGAGGTCGACGGGCAGCGGGTCGCGTTGGCTTTTGCAGAGATTGGTAAAGCGAGGCTCGCAGGTTAGGCGGCAAGCCGAGCGAGCTGGTGAGAGGTAAAAGTAGTGAACAAGGAAATCCTGATGGTGGTCGATGCGGTCTCCAACGAGAAAGGCGTCGACAAGGAGGTGATCTTCGAGGCGCTCGAGGCGGCTCTGGCTTCGGCTACGCGCAAGAAGCATGGCGAGGAATGGGATGCCCGCGTCGCCATCGACCGCAGGAGCGGGGACTACGAGACCTTCCGCCGCTGGAAAGTATTTGCCGATGACTCCACGGAGCTCGAGGCGCCCGAGCGCGAGCTGCGCCTGGATGACGCCCGCGAGCTCGATCCGAAGGTCGAGGTTGGCGGTTTCGTCGAGCAGCCGATGGAGTCGGTGTCCTTCGGGCGCATCGCCGCGCAGCAGGCGAAGCAGGTCATCGTGCAGAAGGTGCGCGAGGCGGAGCGCCAGCAGGTCGTCGACGCCTATCGCGACCGTGTCGGCACGCTCGTCAGCGGCGTCGTCAAGCGCGTGGACCGCAACGGCCTCTTCGTCGACCTCGGATCCAACGCCGAGGGTTTCGTGCCGCGCACCGACATGATTCCGCGCGAGCAGGCCAAGGCGCAGGATCGCATCAAGGCGTTCCTGAAGGAGGTGCGCTCGGAGCTGCGCGGGCCGCAGCTGTTCCTGACACGCACGGCGCCGGAGTTCCTGATCGAGCTCTTCAAGCTCGAGGTACCGGAGGTCGGCCAGGGCCTCATTCAGATCCTGGGCGCGGCCCGCGATCCGGGCGTGCGCGCCAAGATCGCCGTTCGCAGCAACGATCCGCGCATCGATCCGGTGGGCGCGTGCGTCGGCATGCGCGGCTCGCGCGTTCAGGCGGTCTCGAACGAGATCGCCGGCGAGCGGGTCGACATCATTCCCTACGATGAGAATGCGGCGCAGTTTGTCATCAACGCCATGTCGCCGGCGGAAGTGATGTCGATCGTGGTGGATGAGGATTCCCACAGCATGGATATCGCGGTCGCCGAGGAGAAGCTCTCCCAGGCGATCGGTCGCGGCGGGCAGAACATCCGCCTCGCGAGCCAGCTCTCCGGCTGGGAGCTCAACGTCATGACCGAGTCGGACGCCGAGGCCAAGAGCGAATCGGAGGCGAAGTCGCTGGTGCAGATGTTCATGAAGCAGCTCGACGTCGATGAGGACGTCGCCACCATTCTTGCGCAGGAGGGATTCTCGACCATCGAGGAGATCGCCTACGTGCCGCAGGCGGAGCTCGCCTCGATCGAGGAGTTCGATGCGGAGATCGTCAAGGAGTTGCGCAACCGCGCGCGCGATGTCCTGCTCACGCAGGCGATCGCGAGCGAGGAGACGCTCGATCAGTCGATGCCGGCGGATGACCTGCTGCTGCTTCAGGGAATGAGCCCGGATCTCGCGCTCGCGCTCGCACGTCGTGGCGTGCGCACGCGCGAGGATCTGGCGGAGCAGTCGGTCGAGGACCTGAAGGACATCGAGGGACTGGCGGCCGAGGAGGCCGGCAAGCTCATCATGACCGCCAGGGCGCATTGGTTCGAGGCGGGTCAGACCTGAGGGTGCGAAAAGTATGGCGGAAGTGACCGTTTCCCAGTTTGCCGAGGTTCTGAAGGTGCCGGTGGATCGGCTGCTCGTGCAGCTCGATCAGGCCGGCATCAAGGTGCAGGGGCCCGACGATCGCATCAGCGACGATGCGAAGCTCGAGCTGTTGACGCACCTTCGTCGCAGCCACGGCGCGGAGAGCGAGCGCGACGCCGCACCCCGGCGCATCACCTTGAAGCGCAAGACCCAAAGCGAGCTGAAGCTCGCGAGCGGTCAGGGCCGAGCGCGCACGGTCAGTGTCGAGGTGCGCCAGAAGCGCACCTACATCAAGCGGGATGTGCTCGAGGAGCAGGCGCGACATCAGCAGGACGAGCTCGATCAGAAGCGGCGTGAGGCCGAGGAAGTCGCTCGCCGCGAGAGTGAGCGCATCGAGGCCGAGCGGCGCGAGCGCGAGCGGCTGGAGGCGGAGAACCGCCGCCGCGTCGAGGAGGAGGAAGTCGCACGCCGGCGCGCGCAGGATGAGGCGCGGCGCCTCGCCGAGCAGCGGGCGCACGATGAGGAGGAGCGGCGCGAGCGCGAGGAGCAGCAGCGTCAGGCGCAGGAGCGCCAGACGAGCGACCGGCGCGTGCCGGA
>JBAUOO010000025.1:0-5074 GCA_049579785.1 Steroidobacteraceae bacterium | reverse complement strand
GCACGGCGCTGCGGATCATCATCGAGGTGGTGCGCGAGCCGATGTTCGCCCTGCTGCTCGGGGCGGGAGTGTTGTATCTGCTCATCGGCAGCCGCGGGCAGGCGCTGGTGCTGTTCGCCTTCGCGTGCCTCTCGGTGGTGATCGCGATCATCCAGGAGGGTAGGAGCGAGCGGGTTCTCGAAGCGCTGCGGGACCTGACTAGCCCGCGGGCGCTGGTCGTGCGCGACGGCGGCCAGATTCGCATCCCGGGCAGAGAGGTCGTGCGCGATGATCTGCTGGTGCTCGCCGAAGGCGACCGTGTTCCCGCCGATGCGCTGTTGATCTGCGGTGACGACGTGCAGGCGGACGAGAGCCTGCTCACGGGAGAGTCGGTTCCGGTGCGCAAGCGCGCTTCACCCGGACCGCCCCCGGCCGAAGCAGCGCCGGGAGGCGATGAGCTGCCCTTCGTTTTTTCCGGCACGCTGATCGTCAGCGGCAGCGGACTGGCGCGGGTCACCGCAACGGGTGCGCGCAGCGAGATCGGCAAGATCGGACACGCGGTCACCCGCATCAAGCCGGAGCCGCCCCGGCTGCAGGTTCAGACTCGCGCGTTCGTAACGGGCTTCGCCATCGTCGGGTTGTCGCTGAGCGCGATCGCCGTGCTGCTTTACGGATTCCTGCGCGGCGAGTGGCTGCAGGGTCTGCTCGGGGGCATTGCGCTCGGCATGTCGATGCTGCCGGAGGAGTTTCCTCTGGTTCTCACCGTCTTCATGGTGATGGGCGCATGGCGGCTCTCCCGCTCGCAGGTGTTGACGCGCCGGCCGGCGGCCATCGAGACGCTCGGTGCCGCCACCGTGCTCTGCACCGACAAGACCGGCACGCTCACGCGCAATCTGATGACGGTGCAATGGTTGGAGCGGGACGCGGAGTGCGCGGCGGCGGTGGGCCACGGTCGTGGCGCCGGGGCGCTGCAACCGCAACTGCGCGAGCTGCTCGAGGCCGCGGTGTTGGCCTGTCGGCCCGAGGCCGTCGATCCGATGGACCGCGCGCTCGTGAGGTTGGCGGAAGAGGGCGGTCGCGACGCGCGAGCGGCCGAGCTCGTGCGCGGCTATCCCTGGCTGCCCGAGCTGCCGGCGTTGGTACAGGTCTGGCGGCGCCCGGGAGAACCGCTGCTCGCCGCGGCCAAGGGGGCGCCGGAGGCGCTGGCGGTGCTCTGCCACCTCTCGGGCGAGGCTTCGCAGGCGCTGCGCTCCAGGGCGCAGGAGCTCGCCCGGCGCGGCATACGCGTGCTCGCAGTGGCCGCGGCACGGCTCGAGACCGGCGAGCCTCCGGCCTCGGCCAACGATCTGCCGCTCACGCTCGTGGGCCTCGTGGGCTTCGTCGACCCGCTGCGCGAGGGCATCCCGGAAGCCGTGCGCGAATGCCGCTCAGCCGGTATCCGCGTGGTGATGATCACCGGGGATCACCCCGAGACCGCGCGCGCGATCGCGCGTGAGGCCGGCATCGAGCATGAGCAGGTCATGACCGGCCCGGAACTCGCACGGCTCGATGACAGATCGCTCCTCGAGCGCGCGCCGCAGGTATCGGTGTTTGCGCGGATTACGCCGCAACAGAAGTTGCGTATCGTCGCGGCGCTCAAGGCGCGGGGCGAGGTCGTGGCCATGACCGGCGATGGAGTGAACGATGCTCCGGCGCTGAGATCGGCGCATATCGGCATCGCCATGGGTCAGCGCGGAACGGACGTCGCGCGCGAAGCCTCCTCGCTCGTGCTGCTCGATGATGATTTCAACTCCATCGTGCGCGCGGTGCGGCTCGGACGGCGCATCTACGACAATCTCGTGAAGGCGGTGAGCTACATTCTCGCGATCCATCTGCCGATCGCCGGCCTCGCGCTGTTGCCCATCGCCATGGGCCGGCCGCTCGTGCTGACACCGATGCTGATCGCCATCATCGAGCTCATCATCGACCCGATATGCTCCGTGGTGCTCGAGGCCGAGCGCGACGAGCGCGATGTCATGCGGCGCCCGCCGCGCGATCCGGAGAGCACACTGCTGTCGCGCCCCTTGCTCGCGAGCGGTTTCCTGCAAGGAGGGCTCGCGATCCTCGCCGTATGCGGCATCTTTCTCTACGCGGACCTCGGCGGGCTGGGCGCCGAGACAGTCCGCTCGATGGGGTTCGTGACGTTGGTGTGCGTCAACTACGCCCTGGTGTTCGCCAACCGCAGCTTCAGCGCCTCGCCGCTCGCGGGCTTCGCGCGTCCGAATCCGTCCCTCTGGATCAGCGCGGCTTCGGCGGCTGGCGCGCTCATCGGGATGTTCTCCCTGAGCGCCGTGCGCGGCTTCCTGCAGCTCGGGCCACTGCGAGCCGGCGAGGTGCTGCTCTGCATCGCCGCCGCCGCGGCGCTGCTCGGTGCGCTCGAGCTGGTCAAGGTGGCCCTGCGGCGCGCCTGAGGTCGCCGAGGCGGGCGAGAAGCCGCGAGCGGCAGCTTCAGGCGACCCGGGTAGGTAGAATTCAAGAGCGCGACCGCGGTCAGCGCCCGGGCGGCCGGTGCGTTCTACTCTTTAAGGTAGGCGCCAGGTGGCGCCTCGAACGACGGTGGATAGATCCGGTCTAAACGGTAGTGGCGCATAAGGGCATGACATCCATGGTAAATCTGAGGAATGGCGTAGGCGTGACGGTGGCCATGGCGGCCTCGATCCTCTTCGCGGTGGCCCCGGCGGTGAGCGCCGCGGGCCCCGATCACGGCGATTTCCACGGGGACGGTGGGCGCGGCGCAATGCGCATTGCCCAGGCGCCCCGCGGCGCTGGGCCTCGTTTCGGGGGGCACTTCGCAGGCGGCCCCCGCTATGAGGTGCCGCATCACTGGGTCGGCATGCATCCTCGGTTTGAAGGCGGGCCCCGTGCCGGTGCGGCTTGGGTTCGCCCTTGGGGTCCGCGCTGGGTCCCCCGTTACTGGGGGGGCGGTTACTGGGGCGGCAGGTTCTGGCCGCACGTCTATCTCGGGTGGGACTTCCCATGGTTCCTGGCGACACTCCCGCTGGGCTACGCCACCTACTGGTGGGGCGGCGTGCCGTACTATTACTGGCAGGGCGTGTACTACGTCTGGAGCCCTGATTACGGCGATTACGTGGTGACCGATCCGCCGCCGGTCACGGGAGGCACGCCCGAGGGCGCGGCACCGCCGCCGGCCGCGCAAGCGGCGAACGGCGACAGCCGGGGCGCGATGAGCCTCTACGTCTATCCGAAGAACGGCCAGAGCGAGCAGCAGACGGCGAACGATCGCTATCAGTGTCACCAGTGGGCCGTCGGCCAGACCGGGTTCGATCCCACGAATTCGGCCAACGACACCCAGGCCTCCACGGCGACGCCCGAGAACTACAAGCGTGCCGTGACCGCCTGCCTCGAAGCGCGCGGCTACAGCGTGAGATAGCCGTGCACGCGCTGGCCGGCGCGGGACGCGCCGGCTTGCGACGTGCTAGCGTGCGGACCGGCGGGTCCCCACGAGCTCATGATCATGCCGCAGCCTGCGCCAGTCGTATTTCTGTTCGATGTCGACAACACGCTGCTCGACAACGATGCGGTGCAGGATGACCTGAGCAGTCACCTCGAGCGCGAGTTCGGCCGCGCGTGCCGTGACCGCTACTGGTCGATCTTCGAGACGCTGCGCCTGGAGCTCGGATACGCGGATTATCTCGGGGCCCTGCAGCGCTACCGGCTCGAGAATCTCGACGAGCCGCAGCTGCTGCTGATGTCGTCCTTTCTGATCGACTACCCGTTTGCGAACCGCCTCTACCCAAACGCCCTGGAAGCGCTGGCGCACTGCCGCCGCTTCGGGCCGACCGTCATCCTGTCGGATGGAGATGTGGTCTTCCAGCCGCGCAAGGTGCGCCGCTCGGGGCTGTGGGAGGCCGTCGAGGGGCGGGTGCTCATCTATCTGCACAAGGAGCGGATGCTCGATTCCGTGAGGCAGCGCTTCCCGGCACCCCGCTATGTGATGGTGGACGATAAGCTGCGCATTCTCACGGCCATGAAGCGCGAATGGGGTGCAGCCCTCACCACGATCTTCCCGCGGCAGGGACACTACGCGCACGACACGAAGGAGATTGCCGCCTATCCGGCGGCGGATGTGACCCTGGAGAGAATCGGGGACATGCTCGCCTGGCAGCCCTAGTCGCCCGCGGCGGCCTCGGTCCTTCGGGTTCTCTGCTGTTCGCTCACGCTGGCTGCGGAAGGGCGCGTGGCGTTATGCTGCGCGGCCGGCGCTTCACGATTCCGAGGAGTTGGTCATGGGCCAGAACAGCATCCCCGAGTCCCACCTCGATCTGTTTCGCAAGAAGGCTTTCGCCAATCTGGCCACACTGATGCCGAGCGGCTCGCCCCAGGTCACGCCGGTGTGGGTGGATTACGACGGACGGTACGTGCTCATCAACACCGCCGAGGGACGTCAGAAGGACAAGAACCTGCAACGCGACGGCCGGCTCGCGCTGTCGATCTTCGACCCGGAGAACCCCTACCGCTATCTCGAGGTGCGCGGACACGTCGCGGAACGCACGCGCGAGGGCGCGGATCAGCACATCGACGCCATGGCCCGCAAGTACCTCGGCCAGGACAAGTATCCCTACCGCCAGCCGGGCGAGGTGCGGGTGCTGTACAAGGTGATGCCGGAGCGGTGCACGTCAATGGGTTGATGGGCTGGCGAGCGCGGCATCACTTGGGGTTGGCAGGAACCCCGGATTTGGCGGCGGGCTCGGCGGCGAGGAAGACGAGCGAGCACTCGGCCCGCTCGAGCAGCACCGAGGTCACATCGCCGAAATTCAGAGGACCCCCCGGCCGCTGGCTGACCCCCATGACCACCAGGTCGTGACGGCCTGCGCCGATCTCGCGCAGTATCGCCGTCCCCGCATCGCGGTGGCTGCGCACGGCGGATCGCACATTGACGGAGTAAGCGCGGGCGAGCTGTACGATTTCGTTGGTGATGGGGTTGCTCGATGGCTCATCGTCGATCTCGTCCTGTCGACCGAAGAGCCTGCCGAAACGCGCGCGCAGCGGACGGCGGCTCGCGGCGCGACCGGCGATGTGCAGCGCCGTCACCGAC
>JBAUOO010000024.1:0-3029 GCA_049579785.1 Steroidobacteraceae bacterium | reverse complement strand
GCGTCGCGATGCGCGAGCCGGTGACCACCACCTCCTGCAGCTGCAGCGTCGCGGCGCTCGAGGGGGCCGCGGGAGCGGGCACATTCTGCGCGAGCAGCTGCGGCGTGCTCGACGGCTTCTGTGTGCTTGCCGACTGCGCGTTGGTCTGCTGAGTGTTCGTCTGCTGCGTGCTCGACTGCTGCGCGCTCGACTGTGCCTGCGCTACACCGAACGTCGCCGCCAGGGCGCCTCCCGTGAGCACGGTGCGCACGGCTGCACGCACCAGAGGATTACCGAGACTGTTATTGACCATGTGGTCGCTCTCCCAGTTTTTTGAAACGGTCAGGACCCGAGATGTCTGATGAAATTGCCGCGAGAGGACAGGTCCAGCGTTTCCGGGGTGTGCTGATCCTGGAAGACCCGCCCCATAGCACGCCCGCGCCCCCTGCGCTGCGCACCGCCCGGATTTCTATCGTCTCTGTGGTTTTTTCACCGTGGCGCGGACTATAGCATGGTGTCTGCCCGCCGCAACATGGCACCCCCCCGCTGCCCGCGCCAGACACTCGCTTCGGCGCGGGTTCCCAGCCCTGGATGGGCTATCTGCCGGGCGGGGACGCTGCGTTCACGAACGAACGATGCGTCACTGCAACGGGTAGGAAGGTACTTCTGTGGTGCGCCCGCAACGTCTCGCGGCACACGAACCGGACCACAGCCGGTATCATCTTTGCGATGAGCACCCCCTCCGCGATGAGCGCCCCCTCCGTCGCTGCCTTCGAGCAGCAAATCGGCGCGCAGCTCGGCAAGGGCGATCTCGTTGCAGCCTCATCCGCGGCCAGAGCGTGCCGCGGGGCGTGGCCGTCCGCGCCCGCCGGATGGCTGCTCGGCAGCATCATCGCCCTGCTTGCCGGCGATCCTCCGACGGCCCTCCGGCTCATCGAGGAATCCCTGACAACCTGGCCCGGCAACGCACAGTGCCTGCTGCAAAGGGCCGAGTGCCTGCTCGCCCTGGGCGAGCGCAGTGCCGCATTATCTGCCGCCCAAGCCGCCGCCGCGCATGCGGCGGATGTGTTCGAGAGCCTGAGGGCGGCCGGCGAGTTCATGATGGAGATTGGCGAGCTGCACACCGCGCTGCCGCTGCTCGATCGCGCAATGACGCTCGTACCCGATGATCGGGAGATACGCACCAGGCTGCTCCTCAAGCGGGCGCTGGCGCACCAATTCATCGGCAATCTCGAGAACGCGGAGCGCGATTACGAAGCCGTTCTCGCCATCGACCCTACCGCGCCCGAGGCATTCAAGGGGCTGGTCGAGCTACGCAAGCAGACGCCCGAGCACAACTGGATACCGCAGATGCAGCAGGCGCTCAAACGGCTGCCCGGGGAATCGGAGCCCCTAGCCACCGTGCACTTCGCGTTGGCCAAGTCCCTTGAGGATCTCGGCGCCTACCGCTCGAGCTGGGAGCATCTGAGCGCCGGGAACCGCATCGAACGCAGTTTGATCAACTACGATCCGGCGCTCGACCGTGAGCTGATGCAGGCCATGCAGGAAGTCTTCACGGCCGACGAGGCGCAAGCGGCGCTCGCCGCGCAAGACTCGCCCATATTCATCGTGGGTCTGCCGCGCTCGGGCTCGACTCTGATCGAGCGCATTCTCTCGAGTCATCCGCAGATTTCCCAGGGCGGAGAGCTGACGGCAGCGGCTGATGCCATCCGGTCAGTCACCGCGACCCCGCCGTCCCCGACGCTCGGCGGCGCGCGTGGGCATGCCGCCCGTCTTGCCGCTCTTGACGGGCGGGCGATCGCCACGGAGTACCTCGCGCGCAGCCGCGCATTCCGGGCCCCCGGAATGCGCTGGACGGACAAGCAGCTCCTCAACTTCATCCATTGCCCGCTGCTGCTTCGCGCCTTTCCCAGGGCGCGGATCGTGCACGTGACGCGCCACCCGCTCGCGGTCTGTTTCGCGATCTACCGCACGCGCTTCAGCGGCACCGACCCGTTCGCGTACGATCTCACGGAGATCGCCGACTTCTACGTCGCTTACCAGCGCCTGATGCAGCATTATCAACGCATTCTGCCCGGTCGGATCCTCGAGCTGCCCTATGAGCAGGTGGTAAGCTCGTTCGAGCCGAGCGTCAGACGGCTGCTCGAGTTCGTCGGACTGTCGTTCGATGCGGCGTGCCTCGAGTTCCACCGCAATCCGGTGCCGGTCGTCACCACGAGCTCGGTGCAGGTGCGTCAGCCGCTCTATACATCAGCGCTCGAGCATTGGAAGCACTTCGAGCCGTGGCTGGCGCCCGTGCGCGCGCGCCTCGAGGCGGCGGGCATCCCGATCAACTGAGGGCGTTTCGGCTCAGCGAACGCGCATCACTTTGAAGCCGCGGCGCGAGGAGAGGCGCAGCCAGTAAGAGCCGAGCCAGCCGCGCGAGATCTCCGCCCGCTCGCCGGCTCTCGCATCGAGCCAATTGCCATCGGCGAGCAGCTGCACCCAGACCTGATGATTGTCGAGTGTGAAGATCTCCCGGCCGTCGGCCGCCTTGCTCACACTCGCGATGTGCACGGCCAGGGAATCGAGCGCCTTGGGCGCATGAGCCGCCGCCTCCGCGCGCGCGGCGACCGTCATCGGCGCGAGCCCGAAGGTTTCCTGGGGATCGAGCGAGCGCGGTGCGGCAGGAGCCGGCTGCGCCGCCAGTGCGGCGGATTCACGATCGAAGCAGGCGAGCCGCGCCGCGCTCGCCTGGATGGCGCGGCACGCGAGCAGCGCGCCGAGTGAGCCGGAAGCCAAGCACGGCGAAGCGGCACCGAGGACGGCGGCAATGCCGAGGGTGGCGCAATGAAGTCTCAGGGTCCGCGACGGTGCGCTCATTAGACCTACAGCGCGGAAACCCCGTCGTTCAGGACGGGGAGGAAGCGCTGCCTCCGAGAGTGATTTACAGACTCGGTATACCTGGTATCATATCCAGTATGCCGATGGTGTACCGCTACCGCGTGAAGTCCCTGACCGGTCTCTTGAATCGACAGAGCCGAGCGGTGAACTTCGTGTGGAACTTCTGT
>JBAUOO010000023.1:0-26856 GCA_049579785.1 Steroidobacteraceae bacterium | reverse complement strand
CACATTGCCCGTTGCCGCGCAGGTTTCAACGGTAACGCTCACCTACCGTACCGCGGATCTTGCCACCGAGAGAGGCGTCCGAATTCTCTACCGCCGCATCGAGCGGGCCGCTCGCTAGGTAAGTCCCGAATACGATCCGCTCCACCTCCATGGGGTCTCTCCCAGCCTGCATCAGACAACATTGGCACCGTTCCAGGGGCCCCCGGGGTAACCGGGACTCACACCGACCGAATTACCCCATCTAGTGCCCGGGGCCGGACTCGAACCGGCATGGGGTTACCCCCGAGGGATTTTCGTACCACTACAGCTTTCGCTGCTGCGCGTCGGAGGCTCGAGGCTCTTGCCGCCTTCGCGCATTTGTGGTCTGGACTTTACCTTCACCCTGCCGCTCGGCGGTGTCGCGCGGTTTAGGCGGGGGCCGTCAAGTCTCTACACTTTCCGCGAAAGCTCCCGCGGCTTAGCTCGGTATTGCAGCCACCTTCACGTGCTGCTGGTTCACCGAATTTGACCCCATTCACGCCGGGCGTTTCCGCGCCGGGTGCTCAAGTTTCTCTCAAGTCCCTTGCGTCTACCAATTTCGCCACCCGGGCAACGGGTGCGGGGTGATTCTACCGAACCCACGCCAAGGCGGGCGAATGCCGGTCCTGCTGGTGATACGCCCCTGAATTGGCGACACTCGCGCTATGGCCTGGACCTCGCTTCACCGACCCGCCTCTTCGCCGCAGAGCTGCCGAGGGGCGCGGGGCTCGACGCCCTGGCGAGTCCCGCCGGCGGCCTGGCTCATCGGCGCGGGCCTCATCGGCGCGGGCCTCATCGGCGCGGGCCTCATCGCTCCTGCCGCGGGCGCCGCAGCGCCGCCCGCCGCAATGGTCCTCGTCTGCACCAATCCGGTGAGTCATGCGAGCTGGCAGATCCACATCGATTTTGACAAGCGCACCGTGGACTCAAATCCTGCCCGCATCAGTAACACGAAGATCTCCTGGCACGACCGCTCCGACGGCGGCAACTACACGTTGGACCGCCAGTCCGGAGAGCTCACGGTGGTGCTCGCCTCCAGCACCGGGGGCTATTTTCTGCACGACCGCTGTGCGCTCGAGCCCTCGAGACCCGGACCCTAGAGCAGCCGTGGCAACGGCGCCGCCCGCGCGCTAAGCGGCGCGCAGCGCAAAGGAGCGTTGGCGATGGTTGACCGCGCCTCGGGCATCAAAGCGAGCGTCGGATTCTTCTCGGACGCCGGACCGCGTCGCGGCAACGACGATTTCGCCGGTGCCGTCTTTGGCGCGGAGCTGCCCGAGCCGCGTCGCGACATCGTGGCTGCCATCGCCGATGGGATCGGGGGCTCCAAAGGCGGGCGGATCGCCGCGGAGACCGCGGTCCGCGGCTTTCTCGATGGCATGTGCGAGCTGCCCGAGACCACCGAAGTGCGCCGCTCGGCGGCGAGGGTTTTGAACTCGCTCAGCCTCTGGATGCACTCCCAGAGTCAGCGCGATGCCAACCTGGCGGGCATGGGGTGCACCTTCACGGGGCTGGTTCTGCGCGGTCGCCTCGCGCATGTGCTGCATGCGGGCGATACGCGCGCCTACCGGCTCTCCGGCAACCGCCTGACCTGCCTCACCACCGATCATGCGCGCGTGAGCGCCGCGGGCGGCTCGCGCGTCCTTTACCGCGCGCTCGGTGTGGAGCCGGAGGCGCGCCTGGATTACCTCGCCCAGCCGATGGCGCGGCACGACCGCTTCCTCCTCTGCAGCGACGGCCTGCACGGGTGGCTGACAGATGAGAGCATCGCCGACATTCTGCGGGATCGCTCCGCACCGGCGGATACCGCCCGCGCGCTGGTCGTCGCCGCGCTCGAGTCCGGCGGCGCCGACAACTGCACCGCCCTGGTGCTCGATGTTTCCGAGCTGCCGACGGCGATGTCAGCCGACCTCGACGCCACCATCCTGCAGTTGCCGATCATCCCGCTGCCGATGGGCGGTGAGACGATCGACGGCTTCGTCCTGAAGGCCCTGCTGTCGGAGGGACGATATACCCGCCTCTTCGCCGCCGTCGATGAGATCGAAGGGGGCGAGGTGGCGCTCAAATTCCCCAAGCCCAAGGTGGCCGAGGTGGATGCCTACCGCAGGGCATTCGTGCGCGAGACGCGGGCAGGGGCGCGCGTGGACAGTCCCTGGGTCGGACGCATCATCGAGCTGCCGCACGGGCGACAGACCTGTCTCTATACCGTCATGCCGCTCTATCAGGGCGAGCTGCTCGAGACGCGGATCGCGCGCGCGCCGTCGCTCGGCTTGGAGGAGGGCCGCCAGATCGCGATCAAGCTCGCCCGCGCGGCCGCGGCGCTGCACCGCAACGGCATCATCCACCGCGACATCAAGCCCGACAACGTGATTCTGGAAGCCGACGGGGCGCTGAAGCTCATCGACTTGGGTGTCGTGCGCATGCCGGGCCTGGAGGACGGTCCACCGGGGGAGATTCCCGGCACCCGCGCCTACATGGCGCCCGAGATGCTCGCCGATGAGCCCGGGAACGACGCCACCGACATCTACGCCTTGGGCGTCATGATGTTTCAGGCGTTCACCGGCGAGTTCCCCTATGGCAATGCGGATCCGACCAGCGCACCCACACGCGCCCGACCGCACGAGCTGTCGGCGTTGCGGCCGGATCTGCCGTCGTGGCTGCAGGATGCGCTCGCACGGGCCATCGCGCTTGATCCCGGGCAACGCTTTCGCGACATGAGCGAGTTTGGGCTCGAGATGGAGGCGGGACCGGCGCAGGCACCGGTCAGGAGCCGCAGGCCCCAGACGCTCTACGAGCGCGCGCCGCTGCTTTTCTGGAAGTGCCTGGCGGCGCTGCTCGCGCTGGCGCTCATTCTCTCGCTCATGCGCCGTTGAGGGGCTGCGCAAAGCTCGCCGGTGGCCTTGCGGCCACCGGCGAGCGCCCCGGTACTCCTTACTCGCCCTCCGCTCCGATCGCGTACGCGGTCTCTCCATGCACCGCATCGTCACCCACCTTCAACATCGCCTCGTCCATGCGCAGCGGCGTGAAGAACGAGATGACCTTGAGAATGATGAAAGTGGCGATGATGTTGTAGGCGATGATGAACGCCGCCCCGTAGCACTGCAGCACGAACTGATGGAAGTTGCCGTAGGCCCAGCCGGTGATGCTGACGCCGGGCGCATCCTTGCCGGTGCCGATGTACTCGAGCATCTTCGGGTTCGCGAGAATACCGGTGAGGAGCCCTCCCATGAGGCCGGCGCAGCCGTGCGTCGAGAAGACGCTCAGCGTGTCGTCCACCTTCATCATGAGCTTGGTCTTCTGCAGCTTGTTCATGGCGAACCAGGGAATGGTGCCCGCGCATAGGCCGATGATGATGGCGCCCCAGCCATCGACGTAACCGGCCGCGGGCGTGATCGCCACCAGGCCCGCGATCATGCCGTTGACCGCGCCGAGGACGGAGGGCTTGCCGTACGCCATTTTGTCCATCAGCGTCCAGATGACGAGCCCGACCGCCGTCGCGAGGTTGGTATTCAACACCGCGGCGCCCGCATCCGCGTTGGCGAAGTACGGGTCGCCGCCGTTGAAGCCGTTCCAGCCGAGCCAGAGGATGCCGGCACCGACCAGCGTGATGAGGAGGCTATTGGGGGGAAAATGCTCGCGATCCTGCTGCAGCCGGGGGCCCACCATCGCCGCGGCGACGAAGCCCGAGACGCCGGCGGCCAGGTGGATGACATAGCCGCCGGAGAAGTCCGCTACTCCCATGCCGGCGAGCCAGCCGCCGCCCCAGAGACTGAACGCCCCGACGGTGTAGACCAGCGTCATCCAGACGGGGCAGAAGATCACCCACGCCTTGAAGCTCATCCGCCCGAGCACCGAGCCGCCGAGAATGATGACGGTGATGGCCGCGAATACGAACTGGAAGAATACGAGTGTCGCCATCGGGAAGGCGAGGGGAGGCATGCCCGAAGCCGCCGCCGGCACGGTCGCCTGACCGGTGGTGAAGACGGCCGAGGTCGCGAGACTCGGTTTGCCGAGGAACGAGAACCATTCTGGCCCGAAGGCCATGTTGTAGTCGAATAGCACCCACACGATCAGCACCGACGCAAACGCGTAGAGCGTCATGAAGGCGGAGTTGATCGCCCATTTCTTCTTGACGATTCCCCCGTACAGAACCATGAGTCCGGGGATGCTTTGGAGGCCGACAAAGGTCGCGGCGGCCAGCTGCCAGGCGTTATCGCCGGTATCCAGCCATTGCGGTGACGGAACTAACATGAGACTCCCCTTGCAGAATCGAGGTGATTGTTACTGTTGCTACTTGAGGATCGCGTCGCTCGAGCGGCGCGCACGGTGAGTCGTCGCCTCGCTCGCTCCCGGTGGGGCGAAGCCGAGGTGCCCCATGGCAGCAAGCGAACCGGGCGTCTGCAACGCGCATGCCATCCATAAGCGATTGATTTTGCTAAACACGGGTTGCCGATCGCACTACTTCGGGTCAACCAGGGGCCGTGACGCACCCGGCGGGTGCAAGCGCGGATCGGCGCGCAAGGGCAGGGGGTCTCTGATGATAAGCTTCTGAAACTGATGTCCAATTTCGATCTCATGGGCGAGAACGTGCACCTCTGGCGCGGCGATCATCACGTGCTGCGGGGGGTACGGTTTCAGGTGCGGGCCGGGGAGTGTCGGCAGCTCACCGGCGCGAACGGCTCGGGCAAGACCACGCTCCTGCGCACCGTTTGTGGACTCGCGTACCCGGAGGCGGGTGAGATCCGCTGGTGCGGGGAGGACATCCGCAAGGATCTGCACTCCTTCCATGCGCAGCTCGCCTATCTCGGCCACGAGCCGCCGCTCAAGGCGGAGCTGAGCGCGCGCGAGAACCTCCGCTATTGGATCGGCGTGCGCCGGCGGCTCGCCCCCGATGAGGTGGAGCAGGCGTTGGGGCGCGTCGGCGGGGAGCGATGGGCGGAGCGTCCCGCGCGCACGCTATCGGCCGGCCAGACGCGCCGCGCGGCGCTCGCGGGACTCACGCTGATGCGGGTGCCGCTGTGGCTGCTCGATGAGCCGACGACCAACCTCGATGCCGAAGGTCAGGCGCTCGTCGGCGCGCTGATCGATGAGCATCTGCAGGCCGGTGGGATTGCGCTTGCCGCCGCGCATCATGCGCTCGAGCTCTCCGGCGCGCAGACCCTTAGCCGCCTGGAGCTGACCCTTGAATGACTCCGGCGCCATGCGCGGCGCCTGGCGAGCGGATTTCGCTGCGGCAGGCGCAGGAGAGGTGGCGCGCCTGGTGCTCGCGCGCGATCTGAAGCTCGCCTTGCGCAAGCGCAGCCAACTGGTGCAGCCGCTCGCCTTTTTCGCCATCGTCACGACTCTCTTTCCCCTCGGGATCAGCCCGGAGCTATCGGTGCTCAAGCCCATCGCCCCCGGTGTGCTCTGGGCCGCCGCGCTCCTCTCCTCGCTCCTCGCGCTCGAGATGCTCTTTCGCGAGGACGCGCAGGACGGGACGCTCGAGCAGTACGCGCTGTCCGGCCGCTCACTCACCTGGCTGCTCGCGGCGAAGACCGCGGCACATTGGCTGCTCACTGGGGTACCACTCGCCCTGATGGCGCCTCTGGCCGGCATCGCGCTCGGGGCACCGGGCTCGGCGGTACCGGGCATCCTCGCCTCGGTGGCGGTGGGTACCGTGGCGCTGAGTCTGATCGGCTCGATCGGTGCGGCGCTCACGCTGGGTATTCGCCGCTCGGGCGCGCTCTTATCCCTGCTCACCCTGCCGCTTGATATTCCGGTGCTCATCTTCGGGGCACGCGCCACGGAACTGGCGATCAGCGGCGAAGCCTATGGGGTACCGCTACAGCTGCTCGGTGCGATCGCGGTGCTCGGCTTGACGCTGGCACCCCTCGCCGCCGCCGCGGCGGTGCGCATTAATCTCGAGTGAGGCTGCAGAAAAACGATGACCTGGACCTGGTTTCACCGACTCGCCTCCCCGCCCCACATCTACCGTGTGGCCGGGCGACTGACGCCCTGGCTGGCCTGGCCGGCGGCCCTCTTGATCGGGGCGGGCCTCATCGGCGGGCTCGTGCTCGCACCGCCGGACTATCAGCAGGGGGATGGCTTTCGGATTCTATACGTACATGTCCCGAGTGCCTGGCTCTCCCTCATGGCCTATACGACCATGGCGGTGGCGGCCGCCACCGGGCTCATCTGGCGGATGAAGGTGGCCCACGCGGTGGCCGCGAGCTGCGCGCCGATCGGGGCCTCCTTCACCTTTGCGGCACTCGTCACCGGGTCGCTGTGGGGCAAGCCCATGTGGGGCACGTACTGGCAGTGGGATCCGCGGCTGACCTCGGAGCTGATCCTGCTTTTTCTGTATCTGGGGTACATGGGTCTGCGCTCGGCGTTCGATGATGTGCAAAGGGCGGACCGGGTCAGTGCGGTGCTCGCGGTGGTAGGTGTCGTGAACGTGCCGATCATTCATTATTCGGTGATCTGGTGGAACTCTCTGCATCAGGGGCCCTCCGTGATGATGCTGGGCAAGCCCACCATGGCGGCCTCGATGCTCATACCTCTGCTCATCATGTTCGTCGGGTTCACGCTCTTTTTCGCGGCGTTGCTGCTCGTGCGACTTCGGGGGGAGGTGCTCGGCCGCGAGCGCACGGCGAGCTGGATCCGCGAGGCGCTGCGGCCGTGATGGCCTTCCTCGACATGGGGGGTTACTGGGCGTATGTCTGGCCAGCCTACGCGGTGACGCTCGGGGTGATGGCCCTCAATGTCCTCTGGGCGCGACGGCTGCTCAAGCGCTCGCGCCAGGAGGCGCTGCGCAGGCTCGCAATCGGAGGTACAGAGAGATGACCCCACGACGGCGCCGGCTGGTGCTGGTGCTCGGTATTCTGGCGGGAGTCGGCGTGGCGGGCGCGTTGGCGCTCAGCGCCTTCCGGCAGAACGTCACGTTCTACTTCGTTCCGAGCCAGCTCGCCAAAGCCGACCTGCGGCCGGGCGAGCAGTTTCGCCTGGGCGGACTCGTGGAGAAGGGCAGTGTCTCGCGGGCGCCCGGCAGCATGCAGGTGCGCTTCACCGTCACGGACCTCAAGCACCAGATTCCCGTCATCTACCGCGGTGTGCTGCCCGATCTCTTTCGCGAGGGAGCGGGGGTGATCGCGCTCGGGCGCATGCTGCCGGATGGCACCTTCCAGGCGCAGGAGGTGCTCGCCAAGCACGATCAGTACTATCGCCCGCCCGGCATCGGCCAGAAGCTCGATATCCGCCACGGCGAGCCCCGCGATCCGGCGCTCGATCAGCCGCCCCCGACCGCGAGCGTGGCTTCGCCGACGGCCGTGAGCGAGCATCCGTAGATGATCCCCGAGCTCGGCGAGTTCGCGCTGATTCTCGCGATGCTGCTCGCGGCGCTGCAGGCGTTCTTCGGCATCGTCGGCCCGGCGCTGAAACGTGAGCGTTGGATGGCGGCGGTGATGCCGGCGGTCACCGGCCAGTGCGTCATGGTCGCGACCTCGATGGGGTGTCTGGTCGCCTCATTCGTCGCCAATGACTTCTCGGTGGCGTACGTCGCGCAGAATTCCAACTCCGCGCTGCCGGTCTTCTATCGCGTGGCGGCGGTGTGGGGCGCGCATTCCGGCTCCCTCATCCTCTGGATCTTCCTCCTCGCCTGTTGGTCGGTGGCGGCCGCCATCGGTACCCAGCGGCTCCCGAAGGCCTTTGCCTCGCGGGTCATCGGGGTCTTGGGCGTCATCAGCTTCGGCTTTCTCCTCTATACGCTCGCCACTTCCAACCCGTTCCTGCGCCTGGATCCCCCCTGGCCGGACGGCCAGGACTTAAATCCCGTCCTCCAGGACCCGGGGCTCGCCGGCCATCCGCCGATCCTCTACACCGGTTACGTCGGCCTCGCGGTCGCCTTCGCCTTCGCGGGCGCGGCGATGCTCGAGGGGCGGCTCGATCGGGACTGGGCGCGCTGGACGCGGCCCTGGACCACCGCCGCCTGGGCCTTTCTCTCCTGCGGCATCGCGCTCGGCAGCTGGTGGGCGTACTACACCCTGGGGTGGGGCGGCTTTTGGTTCTGGGATCCGGTCGAGAACGCCTCCTTCATGCCCTGGCTCATGGCGACCGCGCTCATCCACTCGCTCGCGGTGACGGAAAAGCGCGGTCTTTTCAAGAGCTGGACGCTGCTGCTCGCGGTGCTCGCCTTCTCCTTGAGCTTGGTGGGGACCTTCCTCGTGCGCTCGGGCGTGTTGGTGTCGGTCCATTCCTTCGCCGCGAGCCCGACGCGCGGCATCTTCATTCTCGCCTTTCTCATCGTGATGATCGGCGGCGCCCTCGGCCTCTACGCCTGGCGGGCGCCGTTCCTGAAATCCGAGGCCGGATTCGAGCTCACCGCGCGCGAGTCCTTCCTGCTCTTCAACAACATCCTGCTCGTGACCGCCTGCGCGACGGTGTTCGCCGGCACGATCGCGCCGCTCATTTCCGCGGCCCTGAACCTGGGCAAGCTCTCGGTCGGGCCGCCTTACTTCAATCCGACCTTCCTGCTCTCGATACTGCCGCTCCTGGCGCTGCTGCCGGTGGGCATTCACGCCCGTTGGAAGCGCGGCAACCTGAGCGCCCGCAAGCGCCCGCTCATCCTCACGCTCATGGCCGCCGCGGTGATCGGCTGCGCGGTGATCTTCGGCTTCTTCACCGGCGGGCGGGTGTTGGGTCCGGTCGGCGTGGCGCTCGGCGCCTGGATCATTCTCTCCTCGCTCATCGAGCCCCTCGATCGCCTGCGCCGGCACATCACGATCCCGCGCGCGGTGCTCGGCATGACCCTCGCGCACATCGGACTTGGGATCTTCGTCATCTCCATCACCGCGGTCGAGGGGTTCACCGCCGAGCGCGACGTGGCGCTCGCCCAGGGAGGCACGGCGCAGATGGGCGCCTATGAGTTCCAGTTCGAGGGCGTAAAGCCCATCGAGGGACCCAACTACTCGGGCGTCGGCGCCACGGTCATCGTGACCCATGACGGCTCGCCGGTCGCGGTGATGCACCCGGAAAAGCGCGAGTTCTGGGTGCAGCACACGGTGACCACCGCCTCCGCGATCCACATGTACCGCCTGAGCAACGTGCTGGTCGCGCTCGGTCAGGATCTGGGCGATGGACGCTGGAGCCTGCGGCTTCAGGTGCGGCCGCTCGTGACCTTCATCTGGCTCGCCGCCCTCATCATGGCCGCGGGCGGGATGCTCGCGATCTCCGATCGGCGCTATCGGATCGCCCGCGCGGAGGAGCCGGAGGCGCTCGCGCCGGGTGCCGCCATCAACAGTGAGGCCGGATGAGCCGCTTGCGCTTCACCCTTCCCATTTTGGTATTCGCGTTGCTCGTGGTCGTGCTCGCGATCGGCATCGAGGACTCGCCCGACAAGGATCTCATTCCCTCGCCCCTGATCGGCAAGCCGGCGCCCGCCTTCTCGCTCCCGAGCCTCACCGACCCGACTGAGCGCGTGAGCTCCGCGCAGCTTCACGGCCACTGGTATCTGTTCAACGTCTGGGGCACCTGGTGCGTCTCGTGCCGCGAGGAGCACTCGATGCTGCTCAGGATCCACGCGGCGGGCGTCATACCGCTCATCGGGCTCGATTGGAAGGATGAGCCCAGCGATGCGCGGTCGTTCCTCAAGGAGGAGGGCGATCCCTACCAGAGCATCGCCGTCGATCGCGACGGGAGCGAGGCGATCATGTGGGGGGTCTACGGGGCGCCCGAGACCTTCCTGGTGAACCCGCAGGGGATCGTCGTCTACAAATACATCGGCCCGATCACCGAGCGGGCGTGGCAGGATCAGATTCTGCCGCGCCTGCCGCTGACTGAGACCCCGGCAGCGGCGGGCTCCTCGTGAGATTCCCGGCGAGCGTTCTCCTTGCCGCGATCCTCGCCGCACTCCTGCTCGGGGTGTCCTCGGCGTACGCCATCGCGCCCGAGCAGATGCCGACGCCGCAACTCGAGGCGCGGTATCTCGCGCTCATCCAAGGGTTTCGCTGCATGCAGTGTCAGGACGAATCGCTCGCCGACTCCCCGGTGGATCTGGCCGCCGACATGCGCCGGCAGATTCGCGACATGTTGCTCGCCGGCAAGAGCGATGAGCAGATTCGCGACTTCATGGTCTCGCGCTACGGCTACTTCATCCTCTTCAAGCCGCCTTTCGTCTTGAAGACCGCCTGGCTGTGGTTGGCTCCCGGCGTGCTGCTCGTGACCGGGGTGCTCGCCGCGCTCGCCGTCATCCGCAAGCGCGCCGCGCTCGCGGCGACGGACCCCACCGACGACGATCTGACGGATGCGTAGCGCATGATCGCTTTCATCGCACTCGCCGCGGCGCTCGCCGCAATCTGCGTGGCCGTGATCGCCGTCCCGCTGCTGAAGCCCGTGCCCTCGCGCGCCGCGGCCGCCCCCTGGGCGGCCCTCGCCGCGACCGGAGTGCTGGCGGTCGGCTCGGCCGCGCTCTATCCGACCTGGAGCAACTGGTCGTGGCGGCAGTCCCCGGGCGTCGCCTCGCCCGAGGGGATGGTCGAGCGGCTGGTGCACGAGCTCAATGACCATCCCGACAACCTCGCCGGGTGGCTCATGCTCGGGCGCTCCTACACGCAGCTGCAGGAGTATCCGCTCGCGATGCGCGCCTACGAGCGGGCCGATCGCATCGCCGGGGGGCGCAGCGCCGATGCGCTCATCGGCCAGGCCGAAGCGCTCACCCTGATGAACGGCACCGCGCTCAATGGTGAGGCGGGCCGGCTCATCGAGCGGGCGCTTGCGATCGACCCCAGCTCTCCTCAGGCGCTCTTTTTCGGTGCGGCGGCGGCGCTTCGCCGCGGGCAGCTGCCGCTCGCGCGCACGCGCTTCGCCAAGCTCCTCGCGCTCGATCCGCCGGCGAGCATCAAGGTGATCCTCGAGCGGGAGATCTCGGCCATCGATCAGAAGATCGGCCCCGGCTCGGCGGATCCTCCCGCCCGCAAACCCTGACCGATCCAACGCAAGGTTGGAGGAACCTCTTGCGCCACCGATAGCTCCAATCATGGTGCGATTGCGGCCGGCATGGCTCTTGCTGCGTTCTGGCTGCTCGCAGGCGGGGATTTTTGAGGAAATCCGTGGGACGCACATCGATTGCAGCCGCTGTGATGCCCGCGAGCCCCTACGAACCCAGCTTGTGTGAGGAGAGTAAATGATGGCTCAGGTATCAGGTCATGACGGACGCACCTCGGAGGGACGGACGTCCAATCGCGGCTTCGCCTCGATGAATCAGGAGCGGCAGCGGCAGATCGCCAGCATGGGCGGTAAGGCCGTGCCGGATGAGAAGCGCAGCTTCTCGCAGAATCGGCGCCTCGCCGCCGAAGCCGGCCGCAAGGGCGGGCAGAGCGTGCCGGGCTCCAAGCGCAGCTTCTCGCAAAATCGCGTGCTCGCCGCGAGCGCCGGACGCAAGGGCGGGCAGAGCGTGCCGGATGAGAAGCGCAGCTTCTCGCAGAATCCGGAGCTCGCCGCCGAGGCCGGCCGCAAGGGCGGGCAGGCAAGCCATGGAGGCGGCGGCGAGGTCCACCGGGAATCGAGGTCCTGATAGGGACGACGGGACCCTGAGGAACCCGGGTACCCGGTGGCCATCGAGCTGCCGGTGCCTCGGGTGTAATCTCTTGCAAGGATTGCCCTCTTCGATTGCAGTTCTTACCGACGCGCTTGCGCCCAAGGCACTCGCCTTGACCCCCGCGCACCCCTCGACTATGTTCGCGCCAGCAGTAACTAGGGGAGCCCCGGCAAGGGGCTGAGAGGCCAGTGGCGCTGCCCCCCGGCGGTGCGGCATGGCGACCCTCCGAACCTGATCCAGTTCATGCTGGCGTAGGAAAGTTCGCCCCAATCACTTTCTGACGACGGCTCGCTGGATCTTCCGCGGTCCTAACCGCTCGAGGAGCATCCCGATGAGTGCCGTTCCGCTGACCGTCGTCTCCGAGTCCCTCCCCGCCTCCCGCAAGGTCTTCGAGCCCGGGCGCCTGCACCGGGAGCTGCGTGTGCCGATGCGCGCGATCACGCTGCACCCTTCCGCCGGTGAGCCGCCGCTCATCGTCTACGACTCCTCGGGCCCTTACACCGACCCCGCGGTGCGGATCGAGATCGAGCGCGGCCTGGCACCGCTCCGGGCGCCCTGGATCCTCGCGCGCGCGGATGTGGCGCCGGGGGAGGGCCGGCCCGTGCGGCCGGAAGACAACGGGTTGAGCGCGACGAGCACGGCCGCGGCTCCCACCTTCCCGGTGAGCCGCCGGCCGCTCAAGGCGCGCGGGACGAGGGCCGTGACCCAACTGGCTTACGCGCGCGCGGGCATCATCACGCCCGAGATGGAGTTCGTGGCGATCCGCGAGAACTGCGCTCGCGAGCGGCCGCGCGCCGATGCTCAACGCGACGGCAACTCCTGGGGCGCCGCGATTCCGGATTTCGTCACCCCGGAGTTCGTGCGCGCCGAGGTCGCCGCGGGCCGCGCCATCATCCCGGCCAACATCAACCATCCGGAGTCCGAGCCGATGATCATCGGCCGCAACTTCCTGGTGAAGATCAACGCCAACATCGGCAACTCCGCCGTCAGCTCCTCCACCGCCGAGGAAGTGGACAAGATGGTCTGGGCGATCCGCTGGGGAGCGGACACGGTCATGGATCTGTCGACCGGACGCAACATCCACGCCATCAGGGAGTGGATCCTGCGCAACTCCCCCGTGCCGATCGGCACGGTGCCGATCTACCAGGCGCTCGAGAAGGTCGGCGGCATCGCCGAGGCGCTCTCTTGGCCGATTTTCCGCGACACGCTCATCGAGCAGGCCGAGCAGGGCGTTGACTACTTCACGATCCACGCCGGCGTGCGCTTGCATTACGTGCCGCTCACCGTCAACCGCATCACCGGCATCGTCTCCCGCGGCGGCTCGATCATGGCGAAGTGGTGCCTGGCGCATCACCGCGAGAGCTTCCTCTACGAGCATTTCGAGGAGATCTGCGAGATCTGCCGCGCCTACGACGTCAGCTTCTCCTTGGGCGATGGCCTGCGCCCGGGCTCGATCGCCGATGCGAACGATGCCGCGCAGTTCGCCGAGCTCGAGACCCTGGGGGAGCTCACGCGCATTGCTTGGGCGCGCGACTGTCAGGTCATGATCGAGGGCCCGGGGCACGTGCCCATGCACAAGATCAAGGAGAACATGGACAAGCAGCTCGCCACCTGCGGCGAAGCGCCGTTTTACACCCTGGGTCCCCTCACCACCGACATCGCCCCCGGCTACGATCACATCACCTCGGCGATCGGCGCCGCCATGATCGGCTGGTACGGTACCGCCATGCTCTGCTACGTCACGCCGAAGGAGCACCTGGGACTTCCGGATCGGAACGATGTGAAGACCGGCGTCATCACCTACAAGATCGCCGCCCACGCCGCCGACCTCGCCAAGGGCCATCCCGGCGCGCGCGCGCGCGATGACGCGCTGTCGCGGGCGAGATTTGATTTCCGCTGGGCGGATCAGTTCAACCTCTCCCTCGACCCTGACACCGCCTGCGCCTTCCACGATGAGACGCTGCCGAAAGAGGCGCACAAGGTGGCGCACTTCTGCTCGATGTGCGGGCCGAAGTTCTGCTCCATGCGCATCTCCCACGAGGTGCGCGCGGAGGCGAAGCAGCAGGGCCTCAAGCAGATGGCGGAGAAATTCCGCGCCGCGGGGGGCGAGCTGTACGTACCGGCCGGCGAGTCGGCGGGCTGACCCGTGCGCGCCACGGTGTTGGGCGCCGGTGTCGCGGGGCTCGCCTGCGCGGTGGAGCTCGCCGAGCGCGGCGTCGCGGTTGAGGTGCTCGAGCGCGAAGAGCGCTTGGGTGCGGGCTGCTGCTCCTGGTACGCGGGCGGCATGCTCGCTCCCTGGTGCGAGCTCGAGAATGCCGCGCCTTTGGTGGCGAGTCTCGGCGCCGAGAGCCTCACCTGGTGGCGTGCGCGGTTTGCCGGCACCGCGCTCAAAGGCAGCCTCGTCCTCGCCCACGGACGCGATGCCGGGGAGCTCAAGCAATTTGCGCATCGCACGGAGCGGTACGAGTGGCTCGGGAGTGAGGCCATCGGTCAACTGGAGCCTGACCTCGCGGGCCGCTTCGGCCAGGCGCTTTACTTCAAGGACGAAGGCCACCTCGATCCCCGCGCCGCCCTCGGCGCCCTTGCCGGGCGGCTTATCGAGCTCGGCGGTGCGATCCGCTTCGGCGTGACGGCGATGAGCGAGCGCGAGAGCGCGCTCAGCGCGGGGGATGCCCGGATCGATTGCCGGGGTCTTGCGGCCCGCGATGCGCTTGCGGATCTGCGCGGGGTCAAGGGTGAGATGCTCATCGTGAAGCTCCCCGAGATCGCCCTCTCGCGGCCCGTGCGGGTGCTGCATCCGCGCGTGCCCGTCTACATCGTCCCGCGCGGGGAGGGGTGTTACATGGTGGGCGCCACCATGATCGAGAGTGATGAGCCCTCACGGATCACGGCGCGCTCGATGCTCGAGCTTTTGGGCGCGGCCTACGCGCTGCACCCGGCGTTCGCCGAGGCGCAGATCCTCGAGATCGGCACGGGCGTGCGGCCCGCCTTTCCCGATAATCTGCCGCGCGTATGCCGCATCGGTGGCACGGTTCATGTCAACGGCCTCTATCGCCACGGCTTTCTCCTGGCGCCCGCGCTGGCCCGCCAGGCCGCGCAGCTCGTGTTGGGGGGAGGCGATTCCATCGAGGTGATGCATGCGGATTCTCGTCAACGGCGACTCGCGTGAGGTGTGCTCGGCCGATCTCTCGGCGGCGCTCGAGGAGTTGGGGTATCGCGGCGCGGTCATCGCCACCGCGCTGAACGGCGAGTTCGTGCCGGCCGGCACCCGGCAGGCGGCCCGCTTGAGCGAGGGGGATGAGCTCGAAGTGCTGGCGCCGATGCAGGGCGGATAGATCGGAGTGCTCATGTTGCGGTTGTATGCGGCGGAGTTGCGCTCGCGGTTGCTGCTCGGCACGGCGCGCTATCCCTCACCCTCGGTGCTCACCGAGGCGGTCAGAGCGGCGGGCGCGGAGATCGTCACCGTCTCGCTCAGGCGCGAATCGGGCGGTGAGCGTGCCGGACAGGGATTCTGGTCGATCATCCGCGATCTTGGCGTACGGGTGTTGCCCAACACCGCCGGGTGTCATTCCGTCAAGGAGGCCGTCACGACCGCGCACATGGGACGTGAAGTGTTCGGCACCTCGTGGGTCAAGCTCGAGGTGATCGGTGAGGACGAGACGCTGCAGCCGGACGTATTCGCCCTCATCGAGGCGGCGCGAATCCTTTGCCAGGAGGGGTTCGAGGTCTTTCCCTACACCACCGAGGATCTGATCGCCGCCGAGCGGCTGCTCGAGGCCGGCTGCCGCGTGCTCATGCCCTGGGGCTCGCCCATCGGCTGCGGGCGCGGACTCAACAACCTCTTTGGCCTGAAGTCCCTGCGCGCACGCTTTCCCGAGGTTCCCATGGTGATCGACGCCGGCATCGGCGTCCCCTCGCACGCGGCGCAGGCGCTCGAGCTCGGGTTCGACGCCGTCCTCATCAACACGGCGGTCTCGCAAGCGCGCGATCCCATCGGCATGGCGGGTGCCTTCGCCCAGGCCGTGGCGGCCGGACGCGCGGCGTATCTGGCCGGCCCCATGGAGCCGCGCGAGCTCGCCGCGCCCTCGACGCCCCTCATCGGCCAGGCGTTCTTAAGATGAGGCTCGCGCGGGTCTACCCGATCGTCGACAGCGCCGCCTGGATCGCGCGCCTGCTGCCCGCGGGCGCGAAAGTGGTGCAGCTTCGCATCAAGGATCACCCGGCGGCGCAGATCAGAGCGCAGATTCGTAAGTCCAAGAGCCTCTGTGCCCGAAGCGGCGCGCAGCTCATCGTGAACGATCACTGGCAGCTCGCCCTCGAGGAGGAGTGCGATTTCGTTCATCTTGGCCAGAGCGATCTTGACACGGCGGACCTGGCGGCGCTCAAGCGCGCCGGTGTCAGGATCGGCATCAGCACGCACGATGATGCCGAGCTCGCCCGCGCGCTGGCTTTGCAGCCCGACTACATCGCCCTGGGGCCGATCTATCCCACGCGGCTCAAGGCCATGGCCTTCGCGCCCCAGGGACTTGCGCGCATCGGGCAATGGAAGCGCAGGATTGCCGACATCGCGCTCGTCGCCATCGGCGGCATCACGCTCGAGCGACTGCCGGGGGTGCTCGCGGCCGGAGCGGACGCGGCGGCCGTCGTCACCGACATCCTCGGCGATCCGCAGCCCGAGAGACGCATGGAGGGTTGGATAAGGGCCGCCGCATGAGCGAGCGCTACGCCCGACAGATGGTGTTGCCGGAAGTGGGCGCCGAAGGGCAGGCGCGCCTCGGCGCGGCCACCGTGTTGGTCGTCGGCGCCGGCGGCCTCGGCTCACCGGTGCTGCAGTATCTTTGCGCCGCCGGAGTGGGGCGGCTGCTCATCCTCGATCCGGATCGGGTGGAGGCGTCGAACCTGCACCGCCAGCCGCTTTACCGAATGAGTGATCTTGGCGAGCCGAAGGCCGCGGCGGCCGCGGCCGCGATGCGGCGCTTGAATCCCCAGGTCACCGTCGAGGGCTTCGCGCTCAAGCTCACTGCGGCCAATGTGGCGCTCTGGCTCGCTCTCGCCGACCTCATCATCGATGCCGCGGACAGTCTCGCGGTGACCTACATTCTGAGCGATGAGTGTCTGCGCCGCGGCAAGCCCTTGGTGAGCGCCTCGGTGCTCGGGCTCGCCGGCTACGCCGGAGCGTTCTGCGGCGGTGCGCCGAGCTATCGGGCGCTCTTCCCGCAGATGCCGCGCCAGGCCGGCTCCTGTGCGCAGTCCGGTGTTCTCGGTAGCGCCGTCGGTGTCATGGGCGCGCTCGAGGCACATCTGAGCCTCGCCCTGCTGCTTAAGCTCACACCCTCCGTGCTCGGCCGGCTCATCAGCGTCGATTTTCGCACCTTGCGCTTTGGCGGCTTCTCGTTCGCCAACGCACCCGAGCCGCCCGAGCCGGCGCTGCGCTTCATCGCTCCCGAGGAGGTGTGCGAGCGCGATCTCGTCATCGATCTGCGCAGTCTCAGCGAGGCGCCGGTATCGCCCTTCCCGAACGCGCTGCGCGTGAGCGCCGATCAAATAGAGGCCGTGGGATTATCGGCCGGATCGGCGCCGCGGATCGTGCTCTGTTGCCGCTCGGGCGTTCGCGCCTGGCGGGCGGGCGAGGCACTGAAGCGCGCCGGCCATGCCGACCTCGCGCTCATCGCCCTCGGAGATTGAGGCTTGGGGGCTCGACCCGCCGTCCTCGTGATCGCCGGGTCGGACTCGAGCGGCGGCGCGGGCCTCGTTCGCGATTTCCAGGCGCTCGCCGCCTTCGGCGTCGAGGCGCTCTGTGCGCTCACCGCGGTGACAGCGCAGACACAGGCGCGCGTGGTGAGCGTGCATCACGTCCCACCGCAGATCGTGCGCGCCCAGATCCACTGCGCGCTCGAAGCGCGCACCATCGCCGCCATCAAGATCGGGATGCTCGGCACGCGAGAGACCGTGAACGCGGTGGCCGACTGCCTGGCGCGTGGGCCCTCGCTCCCCGTGGTGCTCGATCCGGTGCTGTTATCCTCCTCCGGAGGCGTGCTGCTCGATGAGGCGGGCCGCGAGGCGATGCGCGCCAGGCTCTTTCCGCTGACGACGGTGCTGACACCCAACATCCCGGAGGCCGCGGGTCTCTGTGGTGTTGGCCACGCGGGCGGAGCCGCCGCCGACCCGAGCCCCGAGGCGCTCCTCGCGCAGGCCCGCGCGCTGCGCGCGCTCGGAGCACGCGCGGTGCTTCTGAAGGGAGGACACGCGCAGGGCCCGGAATCGACGGACCTGCTGCTCACCGAGGAGGGCGAGCCCAAGTGGCTCGCCGCGCCGCGGCTCGCCGCCCGGTGCCGCGGCACCGGCTGCGCACTCTCATCCGCGATCGCCGCCCGTCTCGCCGGCGGCTCGTCCGTCGAAGCCGCCTGTCGCGGCGCGAAGCGTTATGTCCACTCCCTGATAACGCAGGATCCCCGAGCCCGTTGACAGGCGGCCTCGACCCGCATTTCGCGGGATCTCGAGCGTCAACCGGCAATCAACTCGCGCGCTGTGTTGCGGCAGTGGCGATCGCCTCGCGCGTCGCCGAGTAACGACACTCGGGTGAGGATCACGATCATGACTTCAAAGTTGCTTCGCGCCGCCGTCTGCGCCGCCCTGATCGCCAGCATGAGCGCCTGTGGCGGCGGCGGCTCCTCGGCAATGGACCCGACCTCCGACAGTCCGCCCCCGCAGACACACTCGATGCCCGTGCTCGTGAGCGATGCGTCCTCCGATGACTGGGCGACGGTCGGTGTGCGGATCATCAGCATCGCGCTCATTCCCCAGGGCGGTGGCACTCCGGTCACGGTGTACTCCGGCGGCTCCATGCCCCCGATGGTCAACCTCGAGGAGTTGGATCAGATCGGCGAGCTCTTAGGCAACGCAACGGTTCCCGTCGGCACCTACTCAGGCGCCACGGTGACCGTCGGCGCCAATCCGGGCGATGTGCCGCTCGTCGTCTCCGCGCAGCCGGAGGCGGGATTCGCCGGCACGGCCGGGCAGAGCATACCTTCGGCGGACATTCAGATCGTCGGCGCGCGAGGATCCTCGGGAAATCTCACGGTGCCGGTCAACCTCACCTTCGACTCCCCGCTCACCGTCACGACGAGTGGCTCCAACGCGCTCGATCTGGAGTTCGACCTCTCGCATCCGGCCTTCATCGTGGCGCATGATCCGCCGGGGGCGAGCGCGACCCAGTGGGCGGTCAACTTCTCGGGCCCGGTGCGGCGTCGGCCGATTCACGACATCACGCACTTGGTGCTGCGGGAGATGTACGGCGATGTGACCGCGGTCGCTTCCGACGGCAGCTCGATCAGCATCACCCGGGAGTTCCCGACGCTGCCCGTGGTCAATCCGGAAGTGCCGGTCTCGAACGGGCAGTCGCTGCAAGTCCTCGCCGACGCCACCAACGGCACGATCTTCCACGACGTCGATGCGCACACAAAGAGCACGGTCACGAGCTTCTCCTCGCTCGCCTCGAGCCTCGTCGGCCGCTACGTGCGGCTCACGGCGCGTTACCAGGAGGATGGCACGCTCACCGCGGTGAGAGTATGGGCGAGCAGCGATTTCAACAAGCTGTGGCTGAGTCCGGAAGGGCACGTGCTGCACGTCAACGCCACGACCGACACGATCGTCATCGACAATGCGGCCGGTCTCCCCGTGCCGGTCAGCATCGACTCGCAGACCGAGTTCTTCTACCGACAGCCGGCGGATCCCGCCGCGGATGCGACGCCGATCGGAACCGGACCGGCGTTCCTCGCGAGCGCGGATCTCGTGCGCGGCTTCAAGGTGCAGGTGAGCGTGGTCGACCCGCTCGCGAGTCCGCTCGTCGCGCAGGCGGTGGACATCGAGACCGCCGCCTATTCGGGTGAGATCTCCAACGCCGCCCCTGAGGGCGCCGGCTTCACCTATACGCACGATTATCTGACGGCGAGCGACGATTACACCGTGAGCCTCGATTACATCTCGAGCACGAGCGGGAACGGCACCGACTCGAGCGGTAACACCCTCTACGGGTTCAAGTGGTGGAACTTCGCCTATCCGACTCTGCTCAATGACGGCTCGAGCGCGGTAGCCTCGTTCTCGAGCGCGGTGGGCGGCGGGAGCGCCGGAGGGTTCACCTTCGCCGGAATCAACCTCTACGCGTGGGGGCTCTCGGATGTGACCTGGGGCGATCCGGCGAATCCCTCCGGCTGGTCCGTGCCCTTGACCATCCTCCTGCCCACGCCGCTCCCGCGCGGTGTGGTCGTCACCGGCCTTGCCAACAACGCTTTCACCTTGACGCTCGAGGGCGGCTCGACACCGGGAACGGTGGACCTCGATACGACATCAGGCTCCGCCACCCTGGTGTACCAGGTGGATCGCGCCAACGGCACGGTGTCGGTGAGCCCGATCGACATCACGACGGCGAGCGGGCTCTCGACGCTCACGGACGCGCTCACCGCCGGCGCGGCGGTGAAGGTCTACGGCACCCCGCAGACCGACGGCACCTACCGGGCGTACGTGCTGATGTACTTCACCGGGACGCAGCCCGGGAACTGAGCAGTTGCGCCACGGACCCGTTCGGCTATAGTGCAGCGACTGACTTCAACTAGGCGGCGCCGCGGCTGGCCAGGTGGGCCTCACGCGGCGCCGCGTTGGCTTGGGAGCTCACGGATGTTGGGGGTCGGACGATCGCTCTGCGCGCGCCGCGCGCGATGGGTGCTGGCGCTGGCGGCGCTTGCCGTTCTCGCCGGTTGCGGGGGCGGGGGCGGGGGCAACTCACTCGGCTCCGGCAGTGGCGGCGGACAGAGCACCTGGACGCCCGGGGTCTTCGAGCCCGCCACGAGCTTCGCGGCGCTCTGCGCCAACCCCCGCTCGGGCACCGATCCGTATACCGGTCAGCCTTATCCGGACAAGCAGGGCACGAGCACGGACGAGAACAACTGGCTGCGCTCCTGGACGCATGAGCTTTATCTCTGGTACGACGAGGTGCAGGACGCCAATCCCGCCCTCTCCACCACGCCCGATTACTTCCAGCTCATGAAGACCACGGAGACGACGGCCTCGGGAGCCCCGAAGGATCGCTTCCACTTCACCTACGCGACCTCGGTTTGGGAGTCGCTGTCGCAGTCGGGTGTGAACGTCGGCTACGGCGTGCAGTGGGAGATCGTTGCGGCCACCCCGCCGCGCCAGGTCGAGGTCGCCTTCCTGCAGCCGGCGGCCAATCTGCCGGCGCAGACCGCCGCCGCGAATCTCGTGCGCGGCGATGAGGTGCTCGAGGTCGATGGCGCCGATGTGGTCAATGCCACCGACCAGACGAGCATCAACACCATCAACGCGGGTCTTTCGCCCTCGAGCGTCGGGGAGAGTCACACTTTCCAGGTGCTCGATCCGGGCTCGAGCACCCCGCGCACCGTGCAATTGACGGCCGCCAACATCACCGAGATCCCGGTGCTCCTGGAGACCACCCTCACCGGAGGTAACGGCGGCACGGTGGGCTACATCCTCTACAACGACCAGATCGCCACGGCCGAATCGGAGCTGATCAACGCCATCAACGACCTCAGGTCCAAGGGCGTGACGGATCTGGTTCTCGATCTGCGCTACAACGGCGGCGGCTATCTCGATCTCGCGAGCGAGCTCGCCTACATGATCGCCGGCCCGAGTCAGACCGCCGGCGAGACCTTCGAGCTGCAACAGTTCAACAGTCAGTACCCCACCACGAACCCGGTGACCGGCCAGGCCATCACCCCGACACTCTTTCACACGACGACGCAGGGCTTCTCCACCACGGCCGGTGAGCCGCTGCCGAGCCTCGACCTGACTCGGGTCGCGGTGATCACCGGCCAGGACACCTGCTCGGCGAGTGAATCGATCATCAACGGCCTGCAGGGCGTCGGCTTCACGGTCTATCAGATCGGCTCGACCACCTGCGGCAAGCCCTACGGCTTTTATCCGCAGGACAACTGCGGCACGACTTACTTCTCGATCGAGTTCCAGGGCGTCAACGCCAAGGGCTTCGGCGGCTACGCCGACGGTTTCTCCCCGGCCAACACCACGCCCGCCGTCGGCGCCGTGGTGCCCGGCTGCTCGGTCGCCGATGATTTCAGCCACGCGCTCGGGGATCCGAGCGAGAGCCGTCTCGCGACCGCGCTCGCCTACCTCGCCAACCCCCAACCCTCGAGCTGTCCCTCGCCCCCGAGCGGCAACGCCGCGCCCGCGACCCTCACTCAGCGGCAGCTCCTCGAGCGCATCTTCGTGCGCTCGCCGCTCAGGGACATGCGCATCCTGCGCCGATGAGGGGCAGGGCGTTGTGGGTTACGGCGCTCGCCGCCCTGGCGGCTTGTCGCGCCTCGCCCGCCCCGCCCGCCGTTGCGGCGCTCGTGAGGCCGGTCACGGCGGCGAGCCGCGCGGATCTTGAGCGCGCCGTATCGCAGGCGCTCGGCGGGGCGCCCGTGAGGCTCGCCGATGACGCGCTGACTCGCCGCAGCCTCCTGATCGTCGCTCGCGCGCCGGCGCGCGGTATCAACGGGGTGCCGTTGAACGGACGCGAGCTCGGCCGACCGCAGCATTTCCGCTTGCTCGAGCGAGGCTCGCGCTGCGTACTGCTGCACCTCGAGACCGGTGAATGGCGCCTGCTGCCGCACACCCGCTGCCACGCGTCGCCGGAAGGAAACAGCCAAAACTGACTCCACGGGCCGACAGGTTGCGACCTGCGTCACGTTTGCGCTGAGATATGTCATCAGCCGGCGTGCGCCGGTCCCGCGGCGGGAGTCTCACGCTCCCGGGATGGAGGGCCTCATGAGGACGATGAGCGGAAGTACTCACAACCCACGGCTCGGGTTGCATGTTGGTCTTGCGCTGACGCTGTCGGCATCACTCGCGGCGCAGGCCGTGGGACTGTGGCTGGCGCTCAAGAGCCCGACCCCGGGCGATGCGCGCGCGCTCGCTCTTGGCCTCACCGCGGGCTCACTCGCCTGCCTGGCCAGCGCGCTTCTCATCCTCGCCTCGCGGCTGCGCGAGCGCGGCCGGCCCGCGCCTGCGCCCGCGCTCGATGAGCCCCTGGACCGGCGCAGCGCGGTCGCCCTGGCGCATGCCCAGAAGATGGAAGCGCTGGGTCTGCTCGCGGGCGGGGTCGCGCACGATTTCAACAATCTGTTGCACGTCATCCGCAACTCGCTCGAGATTCTGGAGCGGCAGGACCCGCAGGCCGACTCACGCCGCTATCTGGAGATGATCCGCCACAGCGCCGATCGCGCCACGGCACTCACCCAACAGCTCCTCGCCTTCTCGCGCCGCCAGCCACTCGAGCCACGGCCGCTCGACCCGAACGATCTTATCGTGCAGGTGACCGAGCTCCTGCGCCACGCGCTCGGTGAGCGGATCACCATCCAGACCGTCCTCGGCCGGGAAATCTGGACCGTTGCGGCCGATGCCGGACAGCTCGAGACGGCGCTGCTCAATCTCGCGATCAATGCGCGCGATGCGATGTCGCGGGCAGGCCTGCTCACGATCGAGACGGCCAACGCCGCCCTCGAGTCCGGTGGCGGCTCTCGCCGGGCCGAGCACTACGTCATGATCGCGGTCTCCGATACCGGCACGGGCATGGCGCCCGAAGTCGCCGCGCGCGCCTGCGAGCCGTTCTTCACCACCAAGGAGCCCGGCCAGGGCACCGGACTCGGACTTTCCCAGGTCGCCGGCTTCGCGCGGCAATTCGGCGGGCACGTACGGATCTCGAGTGAGCCGGGGAAGGGAACGACGGTGCGGCTCTACCTGCCGCAATCCGGGCCGTTTGCCGAAGTCCCCGCCCGCACTCCCGCACGGTCCCGACAGCGCCTCACGGACTGCGGCACCAGCGTCTCGCGAGAGGCTCGACGGTCGTTGCCTGTATCAGGATGCTGAAGATCGCGATCATGTAGGTCGCCGTGACGATCAGAGGTTTGGGCGGCCCTTCCGGCAGCGACAGGGCGAGCGCCACCGAGAGCGCCCCGCGCAGCCCCGCCCAGGTCATGAGCTTCACCGTGTGCGGCTCGAAGTGCTGGAACCGGCTGAGCACCGCGATCGGGACCCCGACGCTCACATAGCGCGCGATCAACACGATCGGCAGGGCCAGTGCCGCCGGAATCAGATACTCGCGAATGGTGCCCGCGAGCGCCGTCAGCTCCAGGCCCACCAGGCCGAAGAGCAGCAGGTTGAGCAGATCATCCAGCAGCTCCCAGAACATGAAGAGCCGCGCGCGCGTCGGCCCCGACATCGCATATTCCCGGCCGCTGCCGACGACCAGGCCCATGACGACCGTGGCGATGGGCGCCGATACGTTCAATCCTTGCGCCGCCGCATAGCCGCCCGTGGCCATCGCGAGCGTGATCAACGTCTCGACCACATGGCTGTCGACACTGCGCAGCAGCCGGACGCCGGCGTAGCCCACCCCGAGTCCGAAGACCGCGCCGCCCAGCACCTGCTGCGCGAACAACATGGCGACCCCGGAGGCGCCGCTCCCCGAGTGCCCTGGGCTCATGCCGTGGGCGGCGCCGGCGATGCCGAGCAGCACCACGAACAGCACCACGCCGGTACCGTCGTTGAAGAGCGCTTCACCGGTGATCTTGGTGAGGAGTGAGGGCGGCACGCCCGCCTTCCCGAGCAGACCCAAGGCCGCGATCGGATCGGTGGGGGAGATGAGCGCGCCAAAGATGAAGCTATCGAGGAGCGAGAGATTCATGCCGAGGAGGCGCGCCACGTAGAAGAACGCGAAGCCGACGAGCACGGTCGAGATCGCGACCCCGAACGTGGCGAGGAGCACCACCAGCCCGCGCGCGCGCGCCAGGCCCGCCACATCGACGTGGAGGCTGCCGGCGAAAAGCAGCAGTCCAAGGAGCCCGTGAAAAACCAGGTTGGGAAAATCGAGCCCGCGCACGGCGAGCTGGCCCCAGGCGCTCACCTGCGGCACGAGCTGCCCCACCGCGATGGTCGCCACTGAGATCAGAAGCGCGACGGCCGTGATCCCGACCGTGTCCGGAAGATGCACCAGCTTGTAGTTCGCGTAGCCGCTCAAGGCGACCACGGTGATGACCGCGGAGACGATGGTGAATATGGGCATCAGGGGGCCAAAGGATATAGGAAAGGACACCCGGCCGCCGTTGCGCGTACACTACGACTACGCTATAACGCCGAGCGGAAACGGCCACGAGGGGGCCGAAAAACAATGGGCGACGAGCGTCGCAAACGGCTGTTGGACCAGATCTTCAGCCACCGGGCCGCGCTGCAGAAATACCTGCGCAAGTTCACCGCGGGCGGCGAGGATATCGAGGATCTGATCCAGGAGGCCTACGTCCGCGTGTGCGCCCTGCCGGCCGGGCAGCAGGTGCACTCGCCCCGGGCGTTGCTCTTTCGCATCGCGCGCAACCTGGCCGTCGATCGAGCGCGACAGAGGTTGACTCGCGCGACCGATGACGTAGCGGATTTCGAGCCGCTGAACGTCTCTTCTGAGGAGGCGGAACCCGATGAGCAGGTCGATCTTGATCGGCGGTTCGAGTCGTTCTGCGCCGCGGTCGATAGCCTGCCGCCGCTCTGCCGCCGGGTGTTCGTGCTGCGCAAGGTGTACCAGCTCTCGCACGCGGAGATCGCCCAAGTGCTCGGCCTCTCGCACAGCACCATCGAGAAGCATGTGGCCAAGGGGCTGCTGCGCTGTCGGGACCGGCTGCGCCAGCTCGGACTCCTCGAGGAGTCGGAAATCCCCGCCGATGAACGCCGGCCGCGGCGCGAAATCAGGGAAAGAGAATTCCGATGAGCGACATTGTCAGACTGAAGACACAGACCCAGATCGATAACGAGGCGGCGGTGTGGACCTGGCGCCTCGACTCCGGCGCACTCACGGAGGCCGAGCGGCGCGAGCTCGAGGGCTGGCTGCGCCAGGATTTTCGCCACCGTCGCGCATTTAAGGAGTTGGGCCGCACCTGGAGCGCCCTCGACCGCCTGGCCGAGCGAGCGCAGGGGCAGAAGATCAGCGCCTCGGCGCCCGCCACCCGGCATCCCTTCCTTCAGCCCAGGTGGTACTGGGCGAGGGCCGCGGCCGCCGTGCTCGTGATCGCCCTCGGGGCGGGGTTGTGGCTCGCGCAGCGGCCGCGCGCGCAGGTACTGGCGACCGCCGTGGGTCAGCAGCGGCACGTGACGCTGGCGGATGGCTCGCAGATCACGCTCAACACCAACACGCTGCTCACGGTCGATTTCACCGCCGAGCACCGCGTCGTGTATCTGCGCCGCGGCGAGGCACACTTCGAGGTGACTCACGATGCCGCAAGGCCCTTTCTGGTGCATGCGGGCGATGCGCTGATCCGAGACCTCGGCACGGAATTCGAGGTGCGTCTGCATCCGGACCATGACGTCGATGTGCTGGTGAGCGAAGGGCGCGTCGAGGTGCAAGGCGCCGCTGTCGTGCCGGGGCAAGGCCGCCCGGGCAGCGGCGCGTCCGCTGCCGACACCGGCTGGGTGAGGGCGCTCAGCGCCGGTGAGCAGTTGCAGATCGCCGGGCCGCATCTGAAGATGATGACCGTGAGCCCACGGCAGATCGAGGACGAGCTTGCCTGGCGCGAGGGCGCTCTGGTTTTCCAGGGCGAGCCGCTTTCACAGGCGATCGCAGAGGTCGGGCGCTATACGCATACCCGCATCGTGCTCAGCGGGTCTCAGGTGGCGGCGCTTCGCATCAGCGGGCGCTTCCGCACGAATGATGTCCCCGGCTTCCTGCAAGCCCTGCAGGAAGCGTTGCCCGTGCGAGTGAGCCGGGCAGGTCCGCAGCTCATCTACATCGCACCGCGCTAGGGGGGATTTCAGCCGGGTCGCCGGACCCGGTTCGTTGCGTAATCGCCACAAACGGCTCGAAGGGCTCACATCCCGAGGCAGACTGGGGTATTTTCCTCGCCCAGTCATGGGCACCCTGAGCACGGTCCCTCGCGGCTGGCCCGCGGTTGTCCTCCTACTCGGCACTCTCGCCTTCGGGCTCGCAGCGCCCGAGGCGCGGGGCACCGACCTCGCGCGACACTTCGATATCCCGGCTGAGGGTGTGAGCGTGGCGCTCAACGAGTTCGCGCGGGAAGCGAACGTCACGCTGCTTTTCTCATCGACGCTGGTCGGTCGGCTTCGAACTCCCGGCGTGCAGGGCGAGTTCACCGTGACGCAGGCGCTCGGGCGGCTGCTCGGAGGCACCGGTCTTGGCTTTCGTCAGGTGAGCCCGTCAGCCATCGCCATCGTCGAGAGCTCAGCCGGGAGGGGGTCGCCGG
>JBAUOO010000022.1:0-92415 GCA_049579785.1 Steroidobacteraceae bacterium | reverse complement strand
GCACATCGCAGGCCGCCCATTTGGCGCGTCAGGCGGCCGCGGGCGAGGCCAATCCCACTTGGGCGGCCACCCTCGAGCGCATCGCGAGTAGCGTCGTCTCGATCAATGTCGATGAGGTCCGCGCGTTCGATACCGATTGGAACGAGACCGCGCAGGCGACCGGCTTCGTCGTCGACGCCAAGCGCGGCATCATCCTCACCAACCGTCACGTCGTCACGCCGGGGCCGGTCACCGCCGAGGCGGTATTTCTCGACCGCGAGGTGGTGCAGCTACATCCGATCTACCGCGATCCGGTGCATGACTTCGGCTTCTATCAGTACGATCCGAAGAAGCTGCACTACATCCAGCCGAAAGCGCTCGAGCTCTATCCCGAGGGCGCGAAAGTCGGCCGAGAGATCCGTGTGGTCGGCAACAACGCGGGCGAGCAGCTCTCGATTCTCGCCGGCACGCTCGCGCGGCTCGATCGCGAAGCGCCGGACTACGGTTTCGGCAAATACAACGATTTCAATACCTTCTACCTGCAGGCCGCCTCCGGAACTTCCGGTGGCTCCTCCGGATCGCCGGTGATCGACATCCGCGGCCGCGTGGTCGCCCTCAACGCCGGCGGCGCCGACAACGCGGCATCGAGCTTCTACCTGCCGCTCGAGCGGGTGCAGCGCGCGCTCAGGCTCATCCAGGAGGGCAAGCCGGTCACCCGCGGCACGATCTACACCGTTTTCGACTACACCCCCTTTGACGAGCTCGAGCGGCTCGGGCTCGGGCACGGGATCGAGGCGGCCGTTCGCAAGCGGTTTCCGCAGCGCACCGGCATGCTCGTCGTTTCGAGCGTGCTGCCGGGGACGCCCAGCGCGCTCGCGCTGCAGCCCGGGGACATCCTGCTGCGGGTCAATGGCCGCTACGTGACCACGTTCGATCCGCTGGAGCAGATCCTCGATTCCTCGGTCGGGCGGCAGGTCCGGCTGGATCTCGAGCGCGGCGGCCAGCCGATCTCGGTGACGCTGGCGGTCGGCGACCTCGCGGCGATCACGCCGGCGAGCTACGTGCAGTTCGGTGATGCCGTGGTCAACACGCTCTCCTACCAGGAGGCGCGTCAGCTCAACGTCGCGCCGCGCGGCGTGTTCGTCGCCAACCCCGGATACGTATTCGGCGCCGCGGGGATCCCCCGCGGCGCGGTGATCAGCGAGATCAACAACTCGCGTATCGACGACCTGCACGACTTCCGCGAAGCGCTGCATCAGCTCGGCAACGGCGACTACGCCAACGTCCGCTTCACCACCGTGGATGATCCGAACGGCAGCGAGCTCGGCTCCTTCCGCATGGATCGGCTGTGGTATCCCGCCGACCACTGCGTGCGCGACGATACGCTCGGCACCTGGCCGTGCACGTCCCTCGCCGCCGGTCCGCCTCCGAAACCCGATCCGGTGAGCTCCACCCGCTTTCCGATGTATCGGGACCGGCGGCTTGCGGCTCTCGCGCCCTCTCTCGCCATGGTGACCTTCACGATGCCGTATTCGGTCTCCGGGGTCACCGAGCACTACTACCACGGGACGGGACTCGTCGTTGACGCGCAGCGCGGTCTGGTGGTGGTCGATCGCGACACGGTGCCGGTCTCGCTCGGAGATGTAACGGTGACTTTCGCCGGCACCGTCCAGGTGCCCGGACGCGTCGTGTACGTCGACCCCGTACATAACTTCTCGGTCGTCGCCTACGATCCGAAGCTCATCGGCACGACGCCGGTGAGGTCCGCGACCCTAAAGCCCGAGCAACTCACGCCCGGGGAACCGATCTGGGTGGTGGGACTCGGCGGCGACAGCGAGATGCATTCGCGCGGCACCGAGATCGCCAGCATCGATCCGCTCTCGCTGCCGCTCTCGCGCACCATGCGCTTCCGCGATACCAACATCGAGACGATCGGCCTCGTCAACCCGCCGAGCGAGTTCGACGGCGTGCTTGCCGATGCCGCGGGCAACGTGCTCGGCATGTGGTCGAGCTTCGCCTACGACTCCGACAACGGCATCGCGCAGGCGCTGCGCGGAGTATCGATCGGTCTGGTCGCGGACATGGTCGATCGCGTGCGCGGCGGGCGTGCGCTGCATTCGCTCGACGCGGAGCTCGATCTCGAGCCGCTCGCGAGCGCGCGCCAGATGGGTCTCTCGGCGGCCTGGACGGCGAAGCTCGCCGCGCATAGCGCGCAGCGACAGGTGCTTACGGTCGTGCGCACCGTCGGCGGCTCGCCGGCCGCATCGCTTCTGCAGCCGGGTGATCTGCTGCTGGCGCTCGATGGGAACGTGGTCACGGATTTCCGCGAGGTCGAGCAGGCGGCCGCCGAGCGCAGCGCGGTCCAGGTGACGGTCTGGAGGGGAGCGGGCGAGCAGACGCTCACCGTGCCCACGGTGACACTCTCCGGCGCGGGACTCAAGCGAGTGGTGCAGTGGGCGGGGGCGACGCTGCAGACGCCCTTCCAATCCATGCGCGCGCAACGGGGCATTCCTCCCGTTGGTGTCTATGTCGACTTCTTCGCATACGGCTCGCCGGCGGCGCGCTATGGACTCTACCCCGGGCGGCGCATCGTGCAGGTGGATGGCAGGCCGACGCCGGATCTCGACGCCTTCCTCGAGGCGGTAGCGGGCCGGCCCGACCGCTCCTCGCTCAGGCTCACCACGATCACCTGGAACAATGCGGCGGACGTGATCACCCTGAAACTCGACAAGCACTACTGGCCCGCCTACGAGCTCGTGAAGACGCCTCACGGGTGGGTACGCCGCTCATTGGACTGAGCGCACTTGTCGTGAAAATGCAACGGCCGGTTGCGATGGATCGCCGGCCGGCCTTGCTAGAATTCCCCCATGGTTCGAGTCGTCAGAGCAACCCAGGTCGAGATCGAGACCGCCGTGCAGGCGCTGCGCGACGGCGGCCTCGTCGCCTTCCCCACCGAGACGGTCTACGGTCTCGGCGCCAATGCCCAGAATCCCGCCGCGGTCCGCAAGATCTTCGAAGCCAAGGGCCGGCCCAGCCAGCATCCGCTCATCGTGCACCTCGACAGTCCGCGCTTCCTGCATCGCTGGGTGCGCGAGGTGCCGGAAACCGCCATGAAGCTCGCCGAGCGCTTCTGGCCCGGGCCGTTCACGATGGTCATGGGTCGAGGACCCAATGTGCACGACGTCGTGACCGGCGGGCAGGACACGGTCGCCATTCGCGTGCCCTCGCACCCGATGGCGCAGCAGCTGCTGACGGCTTTTGGCGGCGGCATCGCGGCGCCTTCCGCCAACCGCTACGGCAGACTCTCGCCGACACGGGCCGAGCACGTGCGCGAGGAGCTCGGCGATCAGGTCAAGGTGATCCTCGACGGCGGGGAGTGTCAGATCGGTCTGGAGTCGACCATCATCGCCTTCCAGGGACAGAGCGTGCGATTGCTGCGCCCCGGCGCCATCACCGCCGCGCAGATCCGACAGGTGATCGGGGAGCTCCTGATCGGGGCTGACCTCGATTCGCCGCGGGTCCCGGGTGGAACCGCCGGGCATTACGCGCCGACGACACCGCTGACCATCGTGCCCTCCGGTGAGATCGATGCACGCGCCGCGGCGCTCTCGCAGGGCGGCCGCCGCGTGGCAGTGCTGGCGCAGCGACTGCCGCTCCAGGGGCACAAATACGTCACCTGGATCAACGCCGGCCGCCGTCCGGAGCAATACGGACACGATCTCTACACGAACCTGCGCACGCTCGACAAGGCGGGCTGTCAGCAGATCCTCGTCCAGGACGTGCCCGAGGGGGAGCGGTGGACGGCGATCCGCGACCGTCTGCTGCGAGCGGCATCGAGCGTCAGCGAGAGCGACGACACGGGCGCCATGGCCGTTTTGCCTTAGTTTATGGGCTCAAAGGCGCCTGCGGCGCTTTGAGCGGCCAACCCGTTGACCGCAATTGATCTCGCGGCCGTTTCCCGGTGCGCTTCCTCTCGCGATGAGGGATCTCAGGGGGAGCGGCCCCTCTGAGAACCGCCGGCACAAGCGCAGGGGCCTCGGGAAACGGCCGCTTACTGACTTGCTATTGACGTTCGCAGAAATGAATAGACCGCACCGCGTTCGTTACATTGATCCGTTCCAGCCGGCGCAGGTGCGGCGGCTGGTGCGTCAGTTCGGATCGCCGCTCCTCGTTCTCGACTGCGAGCGGGTTCGCGTGCAGTTCCGGAAGCTGCGTGCCGCGCTGCCGGGTGTCGATCTGCACTACGCGCTGAAGCCCATGCCCCACGCGGCGGTGGTTCGCACGGTGCTCGCGGAGGAGGGCTTCCTCGATCTCGCCACGACCGGTGAGGTGCACCTCGCGCGGCGCCTCGGTGTCAGTCCCGACCGATGCATTCACACCCATCCGATCAAGCGACCGCAGGATATTCGCAACGCACTCGACTTCGGGCTTCGCACCTTCGTGGTGGACAATCCTGATGAGGTGCGCAAGTTCGAGCGCCTCGCGGATCGGGTCGAGTTGCTGGTGCGAGTCTCGTTCCGTAGTCCCGGCGCGATGTGCGATCTGTCGCGCAAGTTCGGTTGCGACCCCGAGGATGCGCTGGCGGTCGCGCAGCTCGCCGCGGGCCTCGGCATCACGGTGCGCGGCATGTCCTTTCATGTCGGCTCGCAGGCGGCGGACTCGGCGAAGCACGTCGAGGCCATTCAGGCCTGTGCGAAACTCATGTCCGCCGGCCGCAAGGCGAAGCTCGGACCGCTCGATACCCTCGACATCGGCGGCGGCTTTCCGATCGATTATGCCCAGCCCGTGCAGGACATCGGCCGTTTCTGCGAAGCGCTGCGCGAGGCGCTCGCGAGGCTGCCGAAGCGGGTGCGCGTCATCGCGGAGCCCGGCCGCTACGTCGTCGGCCCGGCGGTGATCGGGGTCGCTTCCGTCATGGGGCGTGCCCGGCGCGAGGGACACTGGTGGTATTACCTCGACGACGGCCTCTACGGCTCCTACAGCGGGCAGCTCTACGATCATGCGCGCTATCCGGTGGAGCCGCTGCGCGATGGCGCGGAGCGGCTGCCCTCGGTGCTGGCCGGACCCACGTGCGACAGCATCGATGTCATCGCGGAGAATCTCATGCTGCCGAAGCTCGAGACGGGCGATCTCATCGTCGGCAGGGCGATGGGCGCCTACACGTGGGCGAGCGCCTCGGAGTTCAACTTCTTCCCCAAGGCGACGGTGGTGGCGGTGAATGCCACACCGGGTGACACCGGCACCGTGATGCCGTTTCCACTGTGAGCGACCGGCGCAAACCGACGGTCGCCGCACATCGTCCGCTCGAGCATCGCCGTACAATGGCCAAGTGGGAAACGAATCCCGGAGGCGGCTTGATTCGCAACGTGGTCTTCGACATCGGCTGGGTGTTCGTCCATCTGGACCACAAGCCCTTCCTCGATTTCCTCTCGGCTCATGGCGCGCATGCGCCCGATCTCGACTCGGTGCTCGAGCGCATCGCGCTCGAGGATCACGAGTGCGGGCGCCTGGACGGCCGGGGACTGCTCGAGCGCTGCGCCGCGCTCGCGCCGCGGCCCATGAGCCTCGAGGCCGCGCACGCGAGCTGGATCGATATGTTCGAGCTGCAGCCGTCGATGGTTGACCTCGCGCGGCGGCTCAGCGAGCGCTATCGGGTCTATCTCCTTTCCAACATCGGCGATCTGCACTGGAACCATCTTTCGCGCGAATACGAGCTGCACCGCATCGGTCACGGCGCACTGCCCTCGTTCCTCGCCGGGGTGATGAAACCGGACGAGGGTATCTATGTCGAGGCCGAAAGGCGTTTCGCGCTGACGCCGGCGGAAACGGTGTTCGTCGACGATCGGGCGGAGAACATCGCCGCCGCGCGCCGCCGGGGTTGGCACGGCATCGTGCACGAGGGCTACCCAACCACGGTGGGAGTGCTTCGCGGCCTCGGGGTCGAGTGTTGAGCATGAAGAGCGAGAACAAATCCGCGCCGGAAACGGCCATTCACCGGCAGGTCGCGGCCGCGAGGGCCGGCCGCGAGCCGCGCGTCATCGCCCGGCTCTTCTCCGGCTGGGCGGTTTTTGGCGAGCGCCAGTTCCTGCGCGGCTACGCGCTGCTCCTTCCCGACCCCGTCGTCCCCACTCTCAACGCCCTCGGCGCGCACGAGCGCGCGCTCTTCCTTCAGGATCTTGCGCGCCTCGGGGATGCGGTACTCAAGGTGACGGGAGCAGAGCACATCAACTACGCGATTCTCGGCAACCTCGAGCCGGCGCTCCACGCCCACGTCATTCCGCGCTACGCCGACGAGCCGGCGAAGTTGCGCACGGCCCACCCCTGGGCCTACGACTGGGAGGCGGCCCCGCTTTTCGATCGCGCCGCTCACCAGGAGCTTGCGGAAGCGCTGCTCAAGGAGCTCTCGCGCATGGGCGTCACCAAGCCGATGCGCTTCGACCCCGGAGCCAACACCGGCGCGCCGGCCTGAGCTTCGTTCAGATCGCCGCCGCGCCGGCGCCGCCAGCGGATGCGATCGAATGCTCGCCGCGCGTTTGCAGCGCGGGGCGGCACATCAGAAGTCGCGTGATCTCGGCGTAATCGGGCGGCTTGATGAGATGCGCATCGAAGCCCGCCTCTTTGGATCGCTGTCGGTCCCTTGCCTGTCCGAGTCCGGTGACGGCGACGAGCGTGACGTTCCTCGCCCAGGGGCGTTGCCGTATCCGGCGGCATACTTCGTAGCCATCGAGCGCGGGCAGCTGCACATCGAGCAGCACCACATCCGGTTTAAGACGCTCCGCGGCGCTGAGCGCCTCGAAGCCGTCGTAGGCCGTGTAGGTCTCGTGATGGGCAAGCTGCAGCAGCATGGCGAGCGAGGAGGCCGCGTCGGGGTTGCCATCGACGATCAGGATGCGGCGCGGTGCGGTGACGGCTTCCTCGAACGGCTCGGCCGACTCGCGCTGGCGCGCTTCGGCTGCGAGCGGCAGGCGTACCACGAACTCGCTGCCGCGACCGGGTCCTTCGCTGAAGGCTTCGATGGAGCCTCCGTGCAGGAGGAGGAGGCGCTTCGCAAGCGCGAGTCCGATGCCGAGGCCGCCTTGCGAGCGCGGCAGATTCCGGCTGATCTGCACGAACATCTCGAAGATCGCATCGAGCTTGTCCGGTGGGATACCGACCCCGGTATCCTTCACGCGCACGACCGCTTGACCGCTCTCGCGCGCGAGACTGATCTCGATGCGACCGCCGGACTCGGTGTACTTGCGCGCATTCTCGAGCAGGTTGCGGAAGACCTGGGTCAGGCGCAACGGATCGCCATCGACGAAGAGCGGCTCTGCCGGCAGGGTAGCCTCCAGCCTCAGGCCCGCAGCCTCGGCCTGTGGGCGCCTGCCCTCGAGAACCTCCCGGATCAGGGCGCCGAGCTCGGTGGCCGCGCGGCGCAGCTCGATCTTGCCGCGGGCGATGCGACTCGCATCGAGCAGATCGTTGATGAGCCGGATCAGCTGCTCGACCTGTCGCTCCATCGAGATGCAGGTCCGTCGCAACAGCTCCTCGGCCCCCTGGCTGCGCTTGATGACCTCGAGTCCGTTGCGCAACGGCGCCAGCGGACCGCGCAGCTCATGGGCGAGCAGCGCGAGGAACTCGTCCTTGTGCCGATCGGCCGCCCTGAGCTCCATCATCATTTCATACGTCTGCTGCTCGATACGCCGCCGATCCGTGATGTCGCGAAATACCAGCACGCAGCCGATGACGACACCCTGGGCGTCGAGGATCGGCGCGGCGCGCTCATCGATCGGGCATTCGCTCCCATCCTTGCGGATGAGTACGGTATGGTCGCCGGTTCCCACCACGGTGCCGTCCCGCAGGGCGCGCTCGGCCGGGCTTGCCACCCGCGCTCGCGTCTGCTCGTTGACCATCCGAACCACCTCCGCCAGAGGCCTGCCCAGCATCTCGGGGCTCGACCAGCCCGTCAGCGTTTCGGCGAGCGGATTGGCGAAGTTGATGCAACAGTCGCGATCGGTCGTGAGCACGGCATCGCCGATGCTGCCGAGCGTCACTCGCAACCGCTCGCGCTCGGCGGCGACCTCCTCGGCGGCGCGTCGCTGCCAGCGCAGGCTTCGATTGCCGAGGTAGAACACCAGCGCGAGCAAGGCGGCGGCGACGAGGGTTGGCGCGACCATCGCCACGATCGTTGTACGGGAGCTGCGCTCCGACTCAGTGGCGCGCCGCTCGAGGATCGCGTACTCGGCGCTCTGAATTGCCGCGACCTGGGCACGAATTCCCTCCATCAGCGCTCTGCTCGCGCTCGAGGCAACGATCGCGAGCGCGCCCTGGCGATCGCCCGTCTCCTGGAGCGCGATCGTGTGCCCGAGCTCGGCGAGCTTCAGGCCGATCTCCCGCTGAAGAGTCGCCACGCGCGCCCGCTGGCCGGCGCTCGCGGGGAGCTCGAGGGTCAGCTTCGCGAGCTCGCCCTGGATGCGCGCCGCGTCCGCACGGAAGGCTCGGGGGTACGACTCGTCCCGGGTCAGCAGATAGCTGCGCTGGCTCCGTTCGGCGTCCCGCAGCGTGGAGAGGAGCCTCGTGAGATCGACGATCGCATCGTCCGAGTGCGCGGTCAGGCGCTCATTCGCGATCAGACGCTCGGCGTTCAGATACCCGATGAGCGCACCGCCCATGAGCGCGGCAAGCGCGATGCCGAAGGCCCAGACGGGAAAGTTGCCGCGGAAATCGGAGGAGCTTCGCACCTGGGTTGCAACTCACATTCGTAAATCCGCGAATGCGCGGCACGCCCTCTATAGTTTCCTGCCAAGCTCACGCCACGAGCCGGGGTGCCATTTCCCGGGACATCGCACCATTCAGTCCGGCATGGACCTCACCTGCCCTATGAGCGCTTCCTCGAACCCGAAGTTCCGCAGGTCGCGCATACGCTCGGGATAAAGAATGCCGTCGAGGTGATCGACCTCATGCTGTACCACCCGCGCGTGAAATCCTTCCACCGTGCGGTCGATGGGCGCGCCCTCGAGGTCGAAGCCCCGATACCGCAGCTTCCTGAACCGGGGTACCAACCCGCGCAGACCGGGAACGGAGAGACACCCCTCCCAGCCCTCCTCCTGCTCCTCACCGAGCGGAATCAGCTCGGGATTGATGAGCACGGTATAGGGGATCGCGGGCGCCTCCGGATAACGGGGATTGACGGTGACCTCGAAGAGGACGACGCGCAGACTGACGCCGATCTGTGGCGCCGCGAGGCCGGCACCGTTGAGCGCCCGCATGGTGTCGTTCATGTCCGCGACGAGCGCGGTGAGCTGCGCATCGACGCGCTGAACGGGAGCGGCCAGCTGCCTGAGCAGCGGCTCGCCCATCTTGAGCACCGGACGTACGGCCATGCGGGCATTTTATAACTTCAGGACTCGCTTTTACCGAGCGACATACGCGCCGTGCTGCTCCATCAGGTGGGCCCACGCGAGCCCCCGAGCAACCGCTATTCCCGCGCGCGTCCGGAGCGGTACTCGCGAAAGGCGAGAGCCTCCGCGCGAGGCTCCCCGGTGCCATTGCGATCGGCACGCTCGACGGCCTCGGTCACGAGATGATGGTGGGGCGAGAGCTCGCAGACCGGATCGGCGTTGTCCGGATCACCCGTCAGGAGATATGCCTGGCAGCGGCAGCCGCCGAAGTCCCGCCCGCGCTCCGGACAGCTGCGGCAGGGCTCCTTCATCCACGCCTCCCCGCGGTAGCGGTTGAACGCCGGCGAGTCGTACCAGATCGAGCCGATGCTCGCCTCGCGCACGTTCGGGAAGGCGAGTCCCGGCAGCATCCGCGCCGCTTGACAGGGTAGCGCGAGCCCATCCGGCGCAATGCCGAGGAACAGCCGCCCGAGGCCGTTCATGCACGGCTTCGGCCGGGTCTCGAAATAATCGGGCACCACGAAGAACACGCGCATGCGCGCGCCGACCCGCTTGCGAAATTGCGCGGTCACCTCCTCGGCGCGCCGCAGTTGTTCGCGGCTCGGCAGGAGCTGCTCGCGATTGCGCCAGGCCCAGCCGTAGTACTGCGTGTTGGCCAGCTCGACGTACTCGGCCCCCATGTGCTCGGCCATGCCGAGGATTTCCTCCACGTGATCGATGTTGAGGCGGTGCAGTACGATGTTGAGGACCATGGGGTAGCGGTGCTTCTTGATGAGCTTCGCCACCCGCGATTTCAGCTCGAAAGTGCGGGTGCTGCTCAGGAAGTCGTTCATCCGGCGCGTGCTGTCCTGGAAAGAGAGCTGGATGTGATCGAGCCCCGCCTCCTTGAGCGCCTGCAGGCGCGGCTCGGTGAGCCCGACGCCCGAGGTGATGAGGTTGCTATAAAAGCCGAGCCGATGCGCGGCGGCGACAATCGTCTCGAGATCGTCCCTCGCCAGCGGCTCGCCGCCGGAGAGGCCGAGCTGCACGGCCCCGAGCGCCCGCGCTTCCTCGAGAACGCGCAGCCACTCCGCGGTCTCGAGCTCGCGCCCGACGGCGGTGAAGTCGGTCGGGTTGTAGCAGAACACGCAGTGCAGCGGGCAACGATAGGTGAGCTCGAGAAGCAGCCACAGCGGCGGGCCGGGACGCTCGGATCGGATGGCAGAGGGTTCGGCGCCTTGGCCCGGCTGCGCGACCGGCGCGATTATCGGCTCGCTCACCCGAGCAGCTCCACCCAGTTGCGCTCGACCGCGAGCGCGATGAAGGCGCAGACATCCGGCGTCAGGCCGGTGGCGGAATACGTCCGCTCGAGATCCGCGACGATGTCAGTGACGGTCCGCAGGCCGTCGCAGCATGTCAGGATCGCCGCGGCGCTGCGGTTGAGCTTCACCATCCCCTCGGGGTAGAGCAGCACGTGCGCCTCCTGCGCGGGCTCCCACTGCAGGCGGAAGCCCCGGCTGATTGCCGGGCGCGCCGCCGTGTCGATCACCTCCATCACCGCACCCCCGAATTCACTGTAGTCCGTACTGGAGAGCCATCGCGTCGTTCATTTGCCAGAGCACATCGAGCTTGAACTGCAGAATCTCGAGCGCGCGCTCCTGCTCGGCCCGCGTGCGGAACCGCTCGAGCGTCGCCGCGAGCGCGAAGTCGGCGTCGCGATTGGCCAGGCTGACACGGCTCTGGAAGTAGTGCAGCCCAGCACGATCGATCCATGGGTAGTGATCGGGCCATCCGGCCAGCCGCTGCCGGTGGATCTGCGGCGCGAAGAGCTCGGTCAGCGCCGCGCACGCCGCCTCGTACCAGGGCGCACGGCGGGCGAAGTTCACGTAGGCATCGACCGCGAAGCGCACCCCCGGCAGCAGGTCCGTCAGGCTCTCGATGCGCGCGCGCTCGAGGCCGACCGCCTCGGCCAGCCGCAGCCACGACTCGATGCCGCCGGGATCGTCGCCGTACCCGTCGTGATCGAGAATGCGCTGCACCCAGTGGCGACGCACGCCGCGGTCGTCACAGTTGGCCATGATCGCGGCGTCCTTGATCGGAATGTTGATCTGATAATAGAAGCGATTCGCCACCCAGCCGCGGATCTGCTCGGGCCGCGCCCGGCCGGAGTTGAGCATCACGTTGAAGGGGTGATGGATGTGATAGCCCCCGCCCTTGGCGCGCAGCTGATGCTCGAACTCCGCCAGGCTCCAGGGGAGCGCGCTCACAGCTCGATTTCCATCCCGTCCCAGGCAACTTCGATTCCGCGACGGCCGAGCTCGGCGCACTCGGGGGAGTCCTCATCGAGGATGGGGTTGGTGTTGTTGATGTGGATGAGGATCTTGCGCGTGGCATCAGGCAACCGCCCGAGCCACTCCAGCATGCCCCCAGGGCCGCTCTGCGCGAGGTGGCCGATGTCGCGCGCCCGCTTGTGCGAGAGCCCGAGCCGCGGCATTTCATCATCGCTCCAGAACGTGCCATCGACCAACACACAGGCCGCCGAGCGCATGGCCCGCCATGTCGCCTCGCTCACCTCGCCGAGTCCCGGGGCGTAAAAAGCGGCTCTGCCCGTACGCTCATCCGTCATGAGCAGCGCTACATTGTCCCCCGCCACGGGAGAGTCGCGGTTGGGGGAGTAGGGCGCGGGCTTTCCCGCCACGGGTAGGGCCTGCCAACGCACGCCCGACATGCCGTCGACCGCAAACCCACTGCCCTCGAGAGTCATGCACCGGCGCTCGATGCGGCAAAAGTGCGACAGCACTTCGATGATCGGATTGCCCCGCGTCAGGTCGGCGTACACGGCATCCGTGCACCACAGCTCCCAGGCCCGTGTCGACTCGCGCAGCATGTAAAGACCGGTCGTATGATCGACCTGCCCGTCGACGAGCACGATGGCGGCGATGGCCGTGTCCCGCGGCGCGCGCGCAGGCTGGAAGTCCGCATGGGCGCGAAGCTGCGCCAGAACATCGGGCGAGGCGTTGACCAGGACCCAGCAGGGTGCATCCCGACTGTCGGCCACGCCCCCGGCGCCGACCGCGATGGATGACTGCAATCGGGCGCGCGCCCTCAGGGTTCCCCGCCGCACGCCGGCGCAGTTGCGACAGTTGCAATTCCACTGCGGGAAGCCACCGCCCGCGGCGGACCCGAGAACGCGGATCTTCACGGTAGCGCCGCGGGCGGCGCACGGGCCGCGGACTGCGACCCATGCGCCGCGCGCTTCCCGGTCAGCGATGGGCGATGTACATCGTGATTTCCATACCGAAGCGGAAATCAATCGCCTGCGGAGTTTCCCATTTCATGACGAGCTCTCCGGTTGACTTGGAAACCGGACCACACCGGTCCGGCAGGACCGATCCTCGCCAAAACGCCCTGGTCCGCGATGCGGGATCATCATGAATTGCGCCTCATGATTTTCATGAGTCGCCAAGGCCGCGGCACTGCTAGGATGGCGTTCCGAGCCTCGAGTCCCCGGCGATTTGCGATGAAACTGCGCACGCGCCTGCACCTGGTGGTGACCGGCCTGACCGTCATATGGGTGATCGTCCTCGTCGCGTCCGAGGTGCAACTCACGCGCTCGCGCGTCCGCGAGGATATCCTGTCGGCGAATCAGGTGGCTATTCAGCTGCTCGGACGCCTGGTCAATGTTTACGAGCTCATCGGCGGCACGGCGGCCGTGAACGACTTCCTGACACATCTCGGGCACGTGCGCTCCAACGATATCGTGCTGACTCATCCCGGCGGCCCCGTGCTCTATCATTCGCCGCCCGCCACGTACAAGGCGGGCCGCTATGCGCCGGCCTGGTTTGCGCATCTCGTCGCGCCGAGCATTCCCCGCTATGTTTTCCCCCTTCCCTCAGGCCTCGAGCTCATCGTGCGGGCGGCGCCCTCGCGCGGCATCCTCGACGGCTGGGATGCCATCCGCAGGCTTCTCGCCATAGCCGCGGTCATGTTGCTCATCGTCAACGGCCTTGCCTTCTGGATCGTCGAGCGGACGGTCGCGCCGGTGGTGATCGAGCAGCGGCTGGAGGAAGAGCGGCGCCTGATCGCGCACGAGCTGCACGACGAGTTCGGTCAGTCGGTGACGGCGATCCGCAGCCTCGCGCAGGCGATCGTCGCCCAGTCGGACCAACCACCGACGCAGGAGGCGGCGCGCCTGATCTCGGAGGAGGCCGCCCGACTCTACGATGCCATGCACGGCCTGATACCGCGGTTGGCGCCGGCCGCTCTCGGTACCCTCAGCCTTGCCGAGGCTCTGGAGGGTCTGGTGCGCGACCTGCAGAGGCGCAACCCCGCCGTCACGCTTTCCCTGCGGCACGAGTTGGCTTTCGACCCCGGCCCAAGCATCTCGCTCGCCGCCTACCGGGTCGTACAGGAGGGGCTCAGCAACGCTTTGCGGCACGCGCATGCCTCGCGCGTCGACGTCGAGCTGCGCGCCGACCCTCATAGCGTCCTGGTGACGGTTGCCGACGACGGCGGCGGATTGCCCGAGAGGTGGTCCCAGCCGGGACACTTTGGACTTCGAGGCCTGCGCGAGCGCGTCGGCCACCTCGGTGGCACCCTGACGCTGCGCAGCGGTCAGCATCGCGGCACGCTGCTTGCCGCGGAGATCCCTCTCGCCGCATTGCCGCGGGTGAGCGCATGATCCGTGTCCTGTTGGTCGACGATCACGCGGTGGTGCGGACCGGTTTCCGCCTGCTCCTGCAGACGAGCGGCGATGTGGCGGTCGTCGGTGAGGCCGAATCAGGCGAGGCCGCCTGCCAATGCTATTCCGAGCTGTCGCCTGAGGTGGTGGTCATGGATATCGCCATGCCCGGCATGGGCGGCGTCGAGGCCCTCCGGCGCCTCCGCGCCCGTGACCCGCAGGTGCGGGTGCTCGCGCTTTCGGCGCACGATGATCCGATGCATGCGCGCAGGGCGCTGCGCGAGGGAGCACGGGGATTTCTGTCAAAGCGCAGCGCGCCCGAGGCGCTGCTCGAGGCGATTGCGGCCGTGGCTGCCGGCAAGCGCTACATCGACCCGCGCGTCGCGCAGCGACTGGCGCTCGATGGATTAGACGACACGGAGTCATCGCCGATCAAGCGGCTGTCGGAGCGGGAATTCGAGGTGTTCATCCGGCTGGCGCGCGGCGCCAGCGTTCAGCGCATCGCCGAGGACCTGAGGCTCTCCGCTTCCACCGTGGGCACGCATCTTTACAACGTCAAGCAGAAGCTGGGTGTCTCGAACCAGTCCGAGCTCACCCTGATCGCCATCCGCGACGGCCTCATTGAGGCGTGAAAGGGACGGAGCCTCGCAACGGGACGTCGCCCGAAGCTTGAACGCCCGCGCGGCGGCGGGTCAGCCGCTCCAGCGAGCGGCGGGCGGCGGCTTTGGCGATATGCTTGCACCAAAGCGGCGTCTCAAGCCGCCCCTGACGGCGGAACCTCTCGCAGTCGCAGGTCCACTCGATGTGCTCGTCGCTGGTTCGCAGCACCTGCACGGTGCGGCTGGAGAACAGATACGTGCCGAGGACCGTGGACTCGCCGCGGCGAACCTGGCGCTTGGGGAGCCGGAAGCCCATGAGCTCGAGCATACAGCGGCCCGGCTGTGGAGCGCTTGTGGAATACCTGTGGACGAGCTGTGAGATAGCGGGCTGGGGACTCAGCCGAGCTCGGCGAGGACGGCCGGGACGTGTCGCCGCAGCAACGCGTTGCGCGCTTCCCACTGCGCCGCCGCATCGAGCGTCTCGAGGATGCGCACTTCGCCGGCCGCCAGGGTGGCGAGCGGCAGGCCGTCACGATAGAGCACTCTGTTGCCTGCCAGCGCCGGCAGCCGTGGACCCGGCGTCACGATGCCGAGCAGGTTGAGCGGATCGGCCGCCGAGAGTGACACCCACTCCGCGTCCCGAGGCCGCCGGCGTATCTCCCGCAGGAGTCCTACCGCCTCGGGCGCGGCGAACTGCTCCCCCGAGAGGCCGGCGACGAAGCGGCCGCCGCGGATCTCGCCCCGAGCCTCGAGGCGCCGGTAGCAGAAGAGCAGCTCCCGCCAGGGCGGAAGCCACTGCGCCTCGCGCGCGAGCAGACGCCAGAAGACAACGCCCCAACGGCGCAGCAGCCCTCGAGCCAGGAGCTCCGTCGTCTCGGGATCGCTGCGCGCGGAGTTCGCGCTGTGCTCGCGTCGTACGAGTGCCCAGCGGCCGGCCGAGTCCATGCCGAAGAGCGCGCGCCGCCGCCGGCGCGGACCCATGGAGGCTCTGCGGCGCCCGGAAGGAACCAACAGCGCCCGAAGGCCGCCGAAGCTGTCGGAGTTGACGAGGCCGAGTCCGACGAGCTCCGCCAGGCCTTCCTCCGCCTGCGACGGCAGGAGACCGGTGCCCTCCACGATCTCGTCGAAAAACGAGGCGCCCTGGGCGGTCAGCTGATCCAACACAGCGCGAGCCTTGGAAGTACAGATGGCCGTGCCACTGGCCATTGCGCTGCGCGATCCCTCCTCCGCCCACGCCTCGGGTCCAACCGGGGCTGTCCAGGGCGGACTCCTGTCCGCCCGCTCGTCGCTGGCGCGACTCGCCCCTGCCGGCAGGGCACCGTTTCCCGGTGCCACTTCCGACTTCGTGCCTGCGGGTCTCAGGGGCCCGCCCAGTCCCGGGCGGGCGTTCGCCGCTGCGTGGCTCATCCACGCCCGCAGGTGCCGCCGGCTGAGGAGTGCGATGGGTGTGCCGCGCACCGGGCCCGCCGCCGGAGCGGCTTCGGCTCTGCGGCGCGCGAGCCGTGTCCATACGAAGCGACCGGCGAGACACTGCTCATCGAGCCACGCCGGGTCGTATTCGTTGATGCGGGCCGGCAGGATTTCCGTTTCCCACGCCCCCGCAGGCGCCTCGAACCCCTCGAGCTGCGCGAGGACGGCGGCGACGGCATCGGGACCTTCCATGCGCGCGCGCGGTGCGGCCCGTTGCCACTCGAGGAGAAAGCGCAGCAGATCCCGGGGCTCGACCGGCTCGATCTCGGCGCGCAGGCGCTTGACGGTATAGCGATGAATGCGCGCAAGGAGCCCCCGCTCGCACCATTCCCCCTCCTCGGGGGCCGCGGCGGTGAATCGGCCGTGCATCACCGATCCTTCCGCCTGTAGCGCCGCGAGTGCTGAGGCCACGCGAGCGGCGGCGAGGCCGAGCGGCGCCGCCAAGGCACCGGCGGACACCGGTCCCAGCCCCTGCAGGCGTCCGCGCGCGATCTCGATGAGCGCCTCGTCCGCGCTCCAGGGCTGCTTGTATTCGGCTGGCGGCTCGATCGGTGGGTCCGGCCGCGCGGCGGGGAGGAGCGCGTGAAGGAGCGGCAGGCGCTCGGCGGCGACCCAGACTGTCGCGCCGCCCGAGCTCAGGCGAGCGGCCCTGCGGGCGCCCGCGAGGGTGGCGGCCCATGCGGTCCAGTCCGCTCTGCGGCCGATCTCGGCCTCGGTCATGAACGTGAGCCAACAAAGCGCATCGTGCAGCTCGTCGGGGTCGGACGCAGCGGGCCACGCTTCCTCGCGCACCCGGGCGATGGCCGATGGATCGAGAGCGCCGAGATCGCCCGCCGCCTCCGGATCGAGCCAGCGGCGACTCAACACCGCTTGCGTGCGCCGCTCCTCGAGCGGGGCGTCGTCGAGGAACGCATAGGGTCTTGCCGACAACACCTCCAGGGCGAGCGGCGAGGGCTCGGTGAGATCCCGGGCGAGCACGTGGATCGCGCCGCCCTCCAGGCCGCGCAAGAGCGTCTCGAGACCCTCGATGTCCATCGCCTCCTGCAGACAGTCGCGGATCGCCTGGCGAATGAGCGGGTGATCGGGGATCTCGAGCTCGCCGGAGAGGTTCTCCGCGCACGCCACCTGCTCCGGGAAGACGGAGGCGAGGAGGTCCTCCGCCGCCATCCGTGCCAGAGGCGCGGGAACCTTGCGGCCACCGCGAAAGCGCGGCAGCGCGAGCGCGATCGCCGCGCTCCAGCGCCAGCGCGCCGGGAACATCGGCGCCGCGCACAGCGCCTGCACGAGAAGCGCTCGCACCGTGTTGGAATGAAGGTAGCGCGCCACTTCCTCGAGCTCGAAGCTGTGCGCCGTCGTGAGCGAGAGCACGATGGCATCTTCGGTCGCCGCCGCCTGCAGCTCGAAGTTGAACGAGCGGCAGAAGCGCTTGCGCAGCGCGAGCCCCCAGGCGCGGTTCACGCGGCTGCCATAAGGCGAGTGAATGACGAGCTGCATGCCGCCCGCCTCGTCGAAGAAGCGCTCGAGGACCACCGTCGCCCGGGTCGGCAGGGCGCCGAGAGCCGCGCGCGCGGCGGCGAGATAACTTACCGCCTGCACCGCCGCCGGGCCGGCGACGCCGACTTCGCCGGTGAGCCAGCTTACCGCCGCCTCGAGACCGTCATCGAGTCGACGCTCGAGCTCGCAGCGCAGCCGTGAGACGCCCTGCGACAGCTCGTCCGAGCGGCCGGGCGCCTCTCCGAGCCAGAAGGGAATCGACGGCGGCTGTCCATGGGCATCCTCGACCCGCACCGTGCCCTGCTCGACGCGCAGAATCCGATAGGAGCTGTTACCGAGTTGGAATACATCGCCCTGCAGGCTCTCGATCGCGAAATCCTCGTTGACCGTGCCCACCGGCTGCGATTGCGGCTCGAGCAGCACCGTGTAGTCGGCCGTATCGGGTATCGTTCCGCCGGAGGTGAGCGCGGTGAGGCGCGCGCCGCGCCGGCCACGCACCCTGCGATTGACGGCATCGTGGTGGATCAGAGCGGCGCGCCGGCCGCGCCGCGTGGTGAAGCCCTCGGCGAGCATGCGCAGCACATCGTCGAGCTCGGTGCGCTCGAGGTCGCGGTAGGGCCAGGCGCCTTGCACGAGCGCGAAGAGCGCGTCGACGTCCCATTCGCGAGCGGCGACTTCCGCGACGATCTGCTGCGCCAGCACATCGAGCGGCTTCGCGGGAATGCGCAACTGGTCGAGCTCTGCGCGACGCACGCAATCGAGGAGCGCCGCGCACTCGATCAGGTCATCGCGCGAGAGCGGAAACAGCCGGCCCTTCGGCGTTCCGCCGAGACTGTGTCCGGAGCGACCGACCCGCTGCAGCAGGGCGGAGATCGACCTCGGCGAGCCGAGCTGACAGACGAGATCCACCTCGCCGATGTCGATGCCGAGCTCGAGGGATGCGGTGGCGACGAGCGCTTTGAGCTCCCCGCGCTTCAGGCGCGACTCCGCCGAGAGCCGCAGCTCCTTCGCCATGCTGCCATGATGGGCGGCGACCTGCGTCTCGCCGATGCGCTCCGACAGATGGCGCGCCACCCGCTCCGCGTGCCGGCGCGTGTTGACGAAGATCAGGGTCGTGCGGTGCTCGCCCGCGAGCTGCGCCAGCCGGTCGTACACCTGTGTCCAGACATCACCCGACATCACCGCCTCGAGCGGCGCCGCCGGCACCTCGATCTGAAGATCGCGCCGGCGGATGTGACCGGTGTCGATGATCGCGCAGTCGGCCGCACCGTTCGCGCACAGTTGGCGGGTGCCGACCAGAAAGCGGGCCACCTCCTCGATGGGACGTTGGGTCGCCGAAAGTCCGATGCGGGTCAAACGGCGCCCGGCGAGCGCTTCCAGCCGCTCGAGAGACAGCGCGAGGTGCAGGCCGCGTTTGCTGCCCACCATCGCGTGTATCTCATCAACGATGACGCTGCGCACGCTCGCGAGCATGCCGCGCCCGGATTCCGAGCCGAGGAGAATGTAGAGCGATTCCGGAGTCGTGACTACGATGTGCGGCGGCCGCCGACGCATACTCTGTCGCTCGTGCTGCGGCGTGTCGCCGGTGCGCACGGCGGTGCGGATCTCGATGTCAGGGAGCCCCATCGCACGCAGCTCATCGCGTATGCCGGCCAGAGGCGCCTCGAGATTGCGGCGGATGTCGTTGGAGAGGGCCTTGAGCGGCGACACGTAAACGACGTAGGTCTCGTCGCGAAGCTCTCCCTGCTCGAGTGCCGCGCGCACGAGCCGGTCGATGGCGGCGAGGAAGGCGGCGAGCGTCTTGCCCGAGCCGGTGGGCGCGGCGATGAGCGTGTGTCGTCCCGCCTGGATCGCGGGCCAGGCCCGCTTTTGCGCCGGTGTCGGCGCCTCGAAGGCACGCTCGAGCCACTTGGCGACGGCGGGATGGAACATGTTCCGAGGCGGGAGCTTAAGTGCGGCGGGGGCCGAATCGGAGTAGAGTATCGCGATTCTCGAGTGCGCGGAGAGCCGCTGGATGTGGAACAAGGCGACGGACCCGGAGGAGTCCTTCCGGGACAAAGCCATCTGGTGGTCGGCCGGAATCGTCATCGCCGCCGCCATCGCGATCGGGGTCTATTACCGGTATTACTCGCCGGCGCCCACCACCGCTCCACCGCCGCAGTCGATCACACCGAAACCGGCGCCGGCGCCCGCACCCGCCATCCAGCACCCGGTCCCCTCCGCGGCTGAACAGCAGGCACCTCTGCCACCGCTTGATCAGAGCGATTCTCTGGTGCGCGACTCGCTCATCGGGCTCCTCGGCAAGCCCGCGGTCGCGAAATTCCTCGTGCCGCATCGGATCATCCGCGACGTCGTCGTGACGGTCGACAACCTGCCGCGTAAGAAGGTCGCAGCAGAGCTTCGGCCGCTGCAACCGACACCCGGCGATACGGCCGTCGACAGCCAGGGTGGCGGGACCTTCCTCAGCGAGCAGAACTACGCGCGCTACGCGCCGCTCATGGACGTCGTGCGCAACCTCGACCCGAAGGCGCTCGCCGCCATCTACTTCCGGCTGTATCCGCTCTTCCAACAGGCGTATGAGAGTCTCGGCTACCCCGGAAAGTACTTCAACGACCGCATGGTTCAGGCCATCGACAGCCTGCTTGCGACTCCGGATGTCCCGGGGCCGATCGCGCTCGTACGGCCCAAGGTGTTCTATCAGTTCGCGGATGCGAGGCTCGAGGCGCTGCCTGCGGGCCAGAAGCTTTTGATCCGCATGGGCCCGCAGAATGCGGCCATCGTGAAGGACAAGCTGCAGCAGTTCCGGGCGGCGATCACCGCGAATCCGCCGCAGGCCGCCCAGCCCCCGCAGGGGGCGTCCCCGCCGGCGCAGGGGAACCAGGCCACCCCCACGCCGCTGCCGCCCCAGCAGGCCACGCCTCAGCCACCGCCGCTCTAGAAGCCGCCATCCGGAGCATTCACCCGGCACCGACTCGTCCCAGCGGCGCCACCGCGGTGGCGTTGCTGTCGATGCTGCTCCTCGCGGCCTGCAGCAAGGCCGCGCACCATCCGGGCTGGGTGATTCATTCGAAGATCGAGCTCGCCGGGCCGCCGCCACCCGGGGGCTATCGGCTGATATTTCCCTACATCATCGGGGATCTTTACGGCTCTCCCAACACCGGCGATTTCGTCGCGCCCGTGAGCCGCGCCCCCGGCAGCTTCGTCCTCGATCTCAACCACACCCAAGAGGCTCTCGAGCGCGAGCTCGCGCCCACGGACTTCAGCCTGCGATTCCTCCACCTCACCCCCGCCGATGCGCGCATCGCGCGCTTGACACCCATCGCGCTCCAGCGCGATGGCATCGATGCCGTGGGCGCGGTGCAGTGGCTGGATGCGCAGTCCCGCAGACCGCTGATGTTGGTCTTCGTCGACCGGCCGGCGCAGATCGAAGGCTCATTGACTCGCGCCGGCGCGACGATCCGATATGACATCCGCGCGCCGAAGCCCGGTTATCTCTGGATCGGCAGCGTGCGGGTGGGCGAGCATGAGACGCTCTATACCGCGGTTCCGCCGCCGCGACGACTCGTTCTGACGATCAGCGCCACGGGCCCGCGCGGGCGCGATGAATCGAAGCGGGAGAGATGACATGATCGAAGGTTCCCGTCACTGCGGCGCCGTTCAATGGCGGTTTACCGGCACGCCCGATGGCCGATCAAGCCGGACGCCGTCGCATCGCGGTCACCCTGCGGCTGGCGGAGCCGCAGTCCGAGGCGATGATCCCGATCGATCATTTCGACGGCCCGAGTCGTTTCGAGGACCTGCCGCGGGATGGGCGATGTGTCGCCGACTACTGGTTCTAGGTCGTCAGCCGCGTGGGCCCGGGCTAGAATGAATCCGTGTCGGGTGCGCTTTGGAGTCGAATGGTGGTCCTCGCCGACTGGCAGAGTTTCTACGTCCTGGTGGGCTCGTCCGCGGCTGCGCTCACGGGACTGACCTTCATCGTCATCACGATCGCGGCGGACAATAACGACATCGCGGGTTCGGCCTCGGCACGGCTCTCGGGTCTGCGCGTGTTCATCACGCCGACCGCGGTGCATTTCGGTTCCGCGCTGTGGCTCTCGGCACTCATGAGCATCCCCGGGCAGACGGCGCTCACGCTCGAAATGCTGCTCGCGGGTACGGGCCTCGCCGGGTTGGTTTACTGCGCGACTCTCCTTCGTCGCATGTTCGCCGGTCTCTCCGGATACAAACCGTTCGCCTCCGACTGGATCTGGAGCGCCGTGCTCCCGCTGGTGGCGTATTCGGCGCTGATGGCCACGGGCCTCCTGTTGCCGCGCCGGCCGGTGCCCTGCCTCTACGGAGTGAGCGGTGTGGTGTTGCTGCTGCTGTTCGTCGGCATCCACAACGCCTGGGACGTCGTGGTGTGGATGACGACGGAACGCCACGCCCGCCGCGAGCGGCAGCGCCGGGGCGGCGAAGGCCCAAAGTAAGCCGAACGCGCGCTCGATGCGCAGCTCGCAGATATCACGGCTTGATCGCCACCGTCCAGGTCACCGGCGCATCGGCGATGAGCGAGGAGCGCACACTGCAGTACCTGGTGACCGAGAGCTCCACGGCCCGCGTGGCTTTCTCGATCGTCGTTCCCGGCGCGGTGATGGCGAAGTGCAAAACCGCCGAGGCCAAACGGCGCGGAGTCGAGCCGACGCGGTTTGCCTCGACGCGCACGGTGAGCGCGCGAACCGGTGTGCGCTGCTTCTGTAGGATCGTCACCACGTCCACCGAGGCACAGGTCGCGATCGCCGCCAGCAGCGCATCGAACGGGCTCGGCGCGGCTTGCGCATCTCCATCGATGCTGATCCTGGGTCCCTGCGGGCGGCCGGCCTCGAAGGTCAGGCCGCCGACCCATTGCACGTCGATCGGTACGTGAGCGATGTTTCCCGGCGGTGGATTGCTCATTGGGCGAGCTCGAAAAACGTGCGCGCCGCCACCATGCAATAGGGGGTCTCATCCGTGTGGTAGGCCTCGAGACCGACCTGAGCGCCCCTGGAGGTATCCACGGCGTGCTGGTAGGCGGTGAACGTCGTCTGCACCCATCCGGCGATCGACCGCAGCGCGGCTTTCTGTGTCGGATTCAGGCCGTGTTCGAGATAGGTTCCAGCAGTTCCCGCACTGATATCGAGGTCCAAGGTGACAAAACGGAGCCTCGGATGCGCGGCCAGCTTACTCTGCAACACCGCGGTCATTGCACCTGCCCCCTGGTTCCAGAACACCTCGGGATCGCCGTAACCACCGCACATCAGCAAGGGCATGCTCGGGGTGTAGTTGCGCAGATCGTTGCGCTCGAGATCCTGGCGCAACCGCGATCGCGGATGGGCCGGCATTGCCGGCACGGTGGTCGCGAGGTTAGGCGCCGAGCCGTCGACCGGCGCGCCGCCGTCCGGATTTGCCTCGAGGTCGGCCACGTAAGCCGCACGGAAGGCCGTGCTGACCAGGTACTTCGACGGGTCGAATCCCGCCTTGTAGAGCGGCGCACCTTCAGCCAGCGCAGCCAGCGCGGGATAGCGGGCCGCGGAGAAGCCCGGAGCACCGGTGCCGCCGGACTCGGACTCAAAGAGCGCGCTTTCCGGGATCTCTCCCGCGGAAACCAGTTTGGAAAAGCCGTCGTAGCCGATAGTGCCCGGGAACAGCCTGGCCGCATGGCGGAACCTGTCGGCGAGAATCCGCCTCGGCAGGATCGATCCCTGCTCGAGATGGGCGTAGGAATTCACGACCATCGGCAGGTACGCCGTAGCGCCGAGGTCCGGATGGCCAAGAAAGATCTCATCGCTCATCGCCAGCAGGGCGTAGGGACCGGACATCGGTGCACCCGCAGTTGCCGGGCGGCCGCGCTCCTGCAGCGCCTGGAGCGTGGCCATCGATACATAGCCACCTTGCGAATAACCGGTGACGAAGAGCCTGCCGCTGTCGCTCACCGGTCGCCCTATTCGTCGCAGCAGTTGCCGGCCGGCGGTCAGACTGTCGATCGCATCCCGCGACTGCTGGGCGCCATTGAGGTAAGGGTGGTAAGGCAGCGTCGAGATGTCGTAACCCGCGTAATTCGGCGCCACCGCCACGTACCCGTGTGCGGCGAAAACGAGCGCGACACGAGTCGAGGTGCCGTAGGCCGGATTGTGCGGATCGGTGATGGCCGACATGTCCTCGGCATGGTCGATCGCCGTGCCATGCGTGTACAGCACGATCGGTCGTCGCCCCCGGCACTCGGGCGCTGGACCCGTGGGTACCATGAGTGCGCCCGAGGCGTCGGTCGCCTCGCCCTCGCCGCCGATCGTGGCGTAGCGGAATTTGTACACACGCAAGCCGCACACCGGCGCGCGGATCAGACGTTGTAGCCTCTGTTGGTTCGCAAAATCCTTGCGAAGCAGGGCGCGCAGGTCGTTGACTGACAGCGCGGCGACCGTGTCTGCCTTGCCGGAAATCAACGTGTGGGAGGTGCCGCTGGTGGCGTGCTCGGCGGCGCGACCGGCACAGGCGCCGAGCAGCGCGGCGCAGGAGAAGGCGAGCAATGCTTTCGAATGCGAAACGCGCATGGGGCTTTTCTCCTGTGCGGCTCTGTCGCTCAGAGCCAGGTCTTCTTCTTGTATTCGAGATACGCGGCGCCGAATTTCTCCGTCAGCGCGCGCTCCTCTTTGCGGGCACGCACGAGCTGCAGCGGAATGAGCACCACGAATATCAGCAGCAGCAACGGCCGCCCGGTCCAGATGATGATTCCCAGGATCAGCAATGCGCCAAAGACGTAAATCGGATTGCGGATGCGTGAGTAGATACCGCTCGTCACGAGCGCCGTCGCCCTGGCCCGCACGCCGAAGGCGCGTCCCAGCTCGATGCGGGCCGCTACAAACAGGACGAGCGCCGGCGCCGCGATGGCAGTTCCCGCGATGCGCCATGCAGTCCATGGCAGCTGCTGGGCATGCATCGCAAAGAGCGATAGAGCGAGGATGGCCGCCGCGAGCGTCAGCAGGTTGAGTTTCACGGCCCAGCTCACGAAGTCATCGTTGTCGCGACCAGCGGCCGTTCCCTCGCGCCGATGGCCAGGAGCCAGAGCATGGCGGCGAGCTCGTCTTCTTCAGCGGTCTCATATGGATCCTCCCCCGAGCGTGCACCGGTGCGCCAGGCTCGAAATACTACTCCGCCGAGCACCACGCTGCGCTCGGAAGGTGCCCCTGCCATAATGGCGCACATGGGTCTGAGTGTCCCTGCGATACATCGCTTCCGAGCCCCTCGTGGAATCCTCGAGGAGTTCGTCGAGATGCTCTGGCTCTTTGACGGATATGTGCAGCCCCACGCCCGGGAGCGAATACTGCCGATGGCCACCACGGAGCTGGTGATCGATCTGCGTGCCGGCACGCCAGCCGCGTACGCCGCAACGGTCGCAGGTCCTCACTCGGAGCACTGGCTGCTCGACACCGCCGATGCGATCTCGGTCGTCGGGGTGCACTTTCGCGCGGGGGGCGCATTCCCGTTCTTCGATTTTCCATTGAGTGAGCTGCACAACGTGAGCATCTCTCTCGAGGCACTCTGGGGCGCGCGGGCCCGGGTGCTGGTCGATGAGATTCTCGCGGCTCCAACGCCTGATGCCAAGTTCGACGTGCTGGAGCGGGTGTTGCTCGCCACGGCACGCACGCTGAGCCGGCACCGTGCCGTCACCCTCGCCTTGAGGGAGTTGTCCGAGGTGACCGGCGGGCGCGGCGTAGCGCAGCTGACGGGAGCGCTCGGCATGTCACAACGGCGGTTTCTCGATCGCTTTCGCGGCGAGGTCGGCATGGCGCCGAAGCTCTTCGCCCGGGTGCAGCGCTTTCAGGCGGTGATCGGGACGGTGCATACGCGGACGGAGGTGAACTGGGCCGAGATCGCGGCCGACTGCGGCTATTTCGATCAGGCCCACTTTGTCCATGATTTTCGCGCGTTCTCCGGCTTCACGCCGACTGCCTACCTGGCACTGAAGAGCGAGCATCGCAATCACGTCCCCTTGCCCGACTAGGGTTCGGCAACCGCTCGCGTCCATTTTTTACAATCGTTTGCGCGCAGGATCGGGTTTCATTGCGCCGAGAGTCATTACCCGCGCGGAGGTCGTATCATCATGAACAGCAGGCCCAAGGCTGTACCCGAAGGCTACCAGTCCGTCATCCCTTATTTCGCCGTGGCTGAGCCGGGCGCGCTGCTCGAATTCATCGTAGCGGCATTCGGTGCCGAGCCGGGGCTCACGATGCGCAGCCCCGATGGCATCATCCACCACGCCGAGGCAAAGATCGGCAATTGCGTGCTGATGATGGGGCGCAGCCCGTCGAGTCGTCCCAACACGACCTACATGTACGTTCCGGATGTGGATGCGGTGTATCGCCGCGCGATGGCGACGCCCGGAGCCGTCAGCTCGCTGCGCGAGCCGACGGACGAGTGGTATGGCGATCGAAGCGCGGGCGTGGAGGACTCGCAAGGCAACCAGTGGTGGCTCGCCTCACACATCGAGGATCTCTCCCCCGAAGAGCTCGCGGCGCGCGCGCGGCGAGCCGGTTCCTGAAGAGCGGATCACATGACACCCGAAGCTTTCAGGATCATTGTGTTGCAACTTCCCGAGGTCGTCGAGGGCGCGCACATGAACCACCCCGATTTTCGGGTACGCGGCAGGATCTTCGCGACCCTCGGGTACCCGAGTGATGAGTTTGCCGCCATCATGCTGACCCCGGCGGAGCAGGCCGAGTTCGTCAAGGAGGGAGGCGGGGCATTCCTGCCCGTCAAGGGCGGATGGGGATTGAAGGGGAGCACGAGCGTGCGTTTGAGCCTTGCAAGCCCCAAGCTGGTGAAGAGAGCGCTTGCGGCGGCGTGGGCCCGCAAGTCATCCACACCGACGCGTCGGCGTCGCGCGGCATCACCGCGCCGTTCAAGCCGTGGTTCCTCGGCGTAAGAGGGCGGATTACCGCTTGCGTGCGGTGCAGGTTCGCCGCGGCCGCAAGGCGAACGAGCAACATCGGACCTAACGCCAAGGAAAGCGCGACTCCGGGATCTGTTCCGGGACCGGGGCAGCGGCGCTGATCGAGCGCGCGAATGACAACTCGGGAAAAACTCCCTTGTGCCTGCCGCGCGGGTGCCGCAATCATCCGGCAAATGCTGCGGAAAGCTCCGGGATGCCCTTCCATGGTCCTGACGCTGGTCGGCGCGCTTGCGACCGGCGCGCCCGCGCACGCGCAAAATGCGCCGTCGGCGCAACGGGGACCGCAGGGCCTGCAGGAAGTCGCGACCAACGCCACCCCGGCAGCCCCGAGCAACCCGGGGGCCGTACAGGCGTTGCCGCAGGTGATCATCATCGGCGATACGCCACTGCCGGGCTTCGGGCTGCCGCTCAACGAGATCCCCTCCAACGTGCAAACCGCCGGCAGCGCCGACATGGAGCGGCAGCAGACCACGGATATCACCGACTACATCAACAACAACTTCAGCGGCGTCAGCGCCAGCGACAGCGCCGGCAGCCCCTTCCAGGTCGACATCTACTATCACGGCTTCACCGCTTCCCCCTTGCTCGGGACGCCGGAAGGCCTCTCGGTGTACGTGGATGGCGTGCGCGTCAATGAGTCCTTCGGCGACACGGTCAACTGGGATCTCATCCCCGAATCGGCGATCAACACCGTGTCGCTGATCTCGGGCTCAAACCCCGTGTTCGGCCTCAATACCCTCGGCGGTGCGCTCTCGATACAGACCAAGAGCGGCCGTACCAACCCGGGCACGCGGATCGAGACCTATGGCGGCTCATTTGGACGTCGCTCGGTCCAGGCTGAAACCGGCGGCACCCACGGTGCGTTCGACTACTTCTTCACGGGGAACTACTTCTACGAGAACGGCTGGCGCGATGTCTCGACCACGCGTGTCGTGCAGGGCTTCGGCAAGCTCGGCTGGCAGATCGACACCACCCGCCTGGACCTCAGCTATACGTACGCGGACAACTATCTCTATGGCGACGGCGCCACACCGCTGAGCATGCTCTACTACCGTCGCGACCAGACCTACACTCCGGACTACACGCGGAACATCATGAACTTCGTGAATCTGACGGGCACGCAGTCGCTGACCGGGCATCTGCTGCTCACGGGTAACGCGTTCTACCGCAATCTGAACACGTACGTCTCCAACGGTAACATCAACGATTACTATCTCGAGAGCAGCTACGCGGGTCCGCCGACCGACTGCACCGATCCGGCGGCCAATCCGGCGACACTCGCCTACTGCGAGCCGGGCCAGGATGCCACCTCGAATACGAGCCAGCGCTCGGCCGGGTTTGGCCTGCAACTGACCGATTCGCAGGACGTGCTCGGCTGGAAGAGCCAGGCGATTCTGGGCGTCGATGACGACGATTCCGATGATGGCTTCGCCCAGGCCTATCAGTACGGCGGGATCGCCGCGGATCATTTTCTGATCTACGAGCCGAGCGCGTACAACAACGCCAACGTCATCACCGTGGGCGGCAGCAACAGGATCTTCGGAGCCTACCTCACCGACACGCTCTCACCCGACGAGCTGCTGCACGTCACGGCGGCCGTGCGTTATAATAACAATCGCGAGACGATCAACGGCTTCTCGATCGATACCGATCCGGCCGATTACGGCAGCGGATTTCTGCGCCCCACCTCCGTCGCGGGTAATCATGCTTTCACCAGCCTCAATCCATCGCTCGGCTTGACGATCACGCCGTCGAATCACACGACCTACTATGCGAGCTATGACGAAGCGAGCCGTGCGCCGACCGTCCTCGAGCTCGGCTGCGCCAATCCGGCCGTGCCCTGCGGCCTGCCCGATGACTTCGCCAGCGATCCGGGGTTGAAGCAGGTCGTCGCGCGCACCTTCGAGATCGGCTTGCGCGGGGACCTGCAGAATCAGAGCCTCAACTGGTCGGCGGATGTTTTCCACACGGTGAACAGCGACGATATCCAGTTCATCGCCACCGCCACCAATGGCGGCTACTTCAAGAACGTCGGCAACACGCGCCGCCAGGGCCTGGATGTCGCGTTCGGCGGAAAGGAGGGCGCGCTGAGCTGGAAACTCGCCTACAGCTATGTCGAAGCGATCTTTCAGTCGAGCTTCACGGTTGCCGCCGGCTCCAACAGCACCGCTGATGCGAATGGCCTGATCGTGGTGCGCCCCGGTGACCATTTTCCCCTGGTGCCGCAGCATACCGGCCGGCTGATTCTCGACTACGACGTCGGCGAGCATCTCGATCTCGGCGCCAACCTGATCATCGTCTCCGGCTCGTATCTGCACGGGAACGAGAACAACGCCAATGTCGCCGGCACGACCGATGCCGCCTCCGGCGCTTATATCTCCCCGAGCGGCACGGGCTGGATTCCGAGCTACGCGCTGCTCAATCTGACCGCCACCTATCGCCTGGACAAAGGTTGCGAGCTCTTCGTGCGTCTGGACAACGCGCTGAACAGGCGATACTACACCGCGGGCTTCCTGACGCAGGATGCCTACGACCCGAACGGCACACTGCGCACCAATCCGAATGACTGGACCAACGACAACGGCGTGGTTCCCGGAGCGCCGCGCGGCATCTGGCTGGGAGTCCGTGTGAGCGTTTAGGACCGGAGGAACTCAGGCCTTCTTGTGCGCCTCGTCCCAGCGTCGCACGACCGCCATCGTGTTGGCGACGTGATCGGCCGGATTGAGATTGGTGTAGGAGTAGAGGATCTTGCCGTCGGGGGCGATGACGTATGAGGTACGGTTCGCGTACTGGGGATGCTTGGCAAGGACGGCGTCATATTCCTTCATGATCTCGCCGCTGGCATCCGAAGCAACCGGAAACTTCTTGCGGCAGTCGCTGACCGAGAAGCGCTGCAGCTTCGCGATCGGGTCGTGAGAGACGCCGATCACGGTGGCGCCGAGGGCCTTGAACTTATGCATCGCCTTGGCGAAGTCGTGGGCTTCGATCGTGCAGCCGGGCGTGAACGCGGCGGGATAGAAGTAGAGCACCACCGGCCCCTTCTTCAGGGCATCGGCCAGAGAGAAGGTGTAGGTGTTGCCTCCGAGGGAGGCCTCCGCCGTGAAATCGGGAGCCATGGAGCCGTTGGGGAGCGCGGCATAGGCGCCAGGGGCGCCAAGGAGGAGAACCGTCAGCGCGAAGGCGGATGAGCGTCGCATGGATCGACTCCTGGTCGTGTGCACGGGTGCGAATCATTGCGCAATCGCGCAGCGCCGTCATCTGATTCCGGCCGGTCCAACGCTCGTTCCGGCGTACCCGACCAACTCCACGTACCCCCGACCCCCGATGGCCCGCCCGGCCCGGGTTCCGGCCACATCCACGGCTCCTTCCCAGTACCGCGGCGAGGTCAGAAGCTCCTGGTCGGCCAGAATGGGATGCACCCTGAGGTCGAGCCCCAACGCCGGCGCCAGGAGCCGCCAGCGCGAGGGGTACCGCGCGCCGCTTCGATCGGTCCAGTGATCGAGAACCTCGATGCGCACGTCGCTGCGCGCGAGTCCGCGTGCCTTGCCGTGCGCATCGATCCACGTGCCGGCGCTCTCAGGGTCTTGCGCGCCGTCGCGGTCGCGAAGCGAATAGAACATGAGACACGACCCGTCGTCGAGCTGTAGCCCGAACCAATCCCAGCCTACCTCCTGCCGCCCGAGGCTACCGCTGCCCCATTCCCGGTCGAGCCATGCCAGGCCGTGCACCCGCAGCGGCTGGCCGTCGCGCACGAGCGTTCCCTGGACGGCGATGCGAGGGATGGAATAGTAGTAGGTTGCATCCCCGCTCTCTGCCGATTTGCGGCTGAACCCGCGCTCGCCGTTGAGGACGGGCGGCATCAGCGGCCGGGCGGCAAGCGAGAGGACGTAGTCCGGCTCGGCGGCCCGCACTTGCCACGCGCCCGCGCTCGCGCCGGCCGCCGGGTCCTGGCCGACCTGCCAATTGCCGACCCATACGCGCAATGGGTTAGCCTGCGCGCCCGCGAGTCCGAGGGCACCGCGTGAGGGCTTCGCGGCGAACCGGAACCTGTGCCGGGCGACGTCCGTGACGGCGAAATGTCCGAGATAGATCTGACGAGTGCGCCACTTGGAACCTTCGGCGCCCGGTGCGGCTGTTGGGATCGGGGCCGTGGGCGCGAGCGCAAAACGGAAGATGGTGAGCTCGAAGCCGAAGCGCTCGCCGCCGGTGGAGTCCAGGTTGCCGGTCAGATACCACCATTCCTGGCGAAAGTCAGGATGGGGTCCCTCATCGCGTGGAAATTCCAGCGGCTGCGGCGCCAATGCCTCGGCGAAGGCCGGCGGCTGCGCCCGGCTGGCGTGCGTCGCAAGCGTCACCGCCGCGGCGATGATCACCGCAAGGGCCGCGTGGCGCGCGCTCATTCCTCCCTCATCTGCGCGGCGATCGGTCCTCTCGCTGCGCGCCATGCCGGATACAGGCCCGCGACCAACGCCGCGGCGAGCGACAGCGCCAGCGCATTGAGGAATTGCGCCGGGCGCAGATGCATTTCGATGTGCCAGCCGAAAGCGCGCCGGTCGATCACCTTGGTGAGCACGACGGCGATGATGAGGCCGGCCGGGGTGGCTGCGAGAAGCGCCGCGCCTCCCATGAAGAGCGTCTGTGCCTCGACGAGCACCGCCGTGCCGCGCGGCGTCAGTCCGAGCGCGCGCAGTAACGAGAGCTCCCGGGTCCTGTCGAGCTCCCAGGCGAGGAGCGCGCTCACCAGTCCGACGGCTGCGATGGCGGCCGCCAGCCAGTAGAGCACCCGCGTGATGATGAAGGTCCGGTCGAAGATCTCGAGCGACATCGCCCGGATGTCCGCGTTCGATCGGATCAGCAACGCCTGGCGTCCGCCCGCGGCAGCCTCGAGGCGCGGGATCACCGCGGCCGACACGACTCCATGCTCGAGATATAACCCCACCGCGGTAATCGCCTCGTCATGCCACAGTCGCCGATACACATCGAGACTCATCATGGCGCTGCCGAGACCGCTGCCATACTCGTGATAAATGCCGGCGATCGGGAAATCGCGCGGCCCCGAGGCCGTGAGCAGCGAGAGGCGCTCGCCCAGCCGCAGGTTCAGGCGCCACGCGAGCGAGTCGGACAGCAACAGCGCTCCCCGAGCGTATGCGGTCCAGACCGTTTGCGCATCGCCCGCGGTCAGCTCGATGCCGGCATAACTGCCCGGTGCGAGGCGCAGGGCATCGAGCGCGATGTCACCTCGTGATGAGCGCACGACGACCGACCGGCTCGCGCTGTGCTCGGCGACGCCGGGGGTTGCAAGCAATGCGTCGAGCACGGCGGGGTCGATGCGCCGCTCCGGACGCCCGACCCCCGGACCCGGAGCCGCGACGTAGATGTCCGCGCGCATCGTCTGCGCGAGCCAGTGGCGCAGCGAGACCCGAAAGCTTGCCACCATGATTGATATGCCGATCATGGCCGCGAGTGCCATCCCGAGCGCCGCCACGGCGACGCCCGTGCGGCTGAGGGATGCGGCGACGTCCTCGAGAGCGAGACGGCCCACCGAGCTCAAGCCGCAGAGCGCCCTTGCGAGGAGTCTCGCGAGCACACCCAGAACCGATGGAGTCAGCGCCGCGACACTCGCGAGGAGGAGAAAGAGCGCCGCGAAGCCGGCGAATACGCTGCGCCGGGATCCGACGATCAATGCGCACGCGCCCAGCGCGAATGCGAGACTGAGCCAGGACAGCCCCCGGGCGATGAGCGCCGCGCGGCTCTCGAGCGCCGAGCGCCTGAGGCCAAGTTGGGGAAGGCTGGCGGCGACTTCGAGCGCCGGCAAGAGGCTTGCGAGCAGCGCCGCGCCGAGGCCGGCGCACAGCGCTTCGATGACGGTGCCGGCAGGGAGCGTGACCTGCTCGACCGTGACGACATAGTAGAGATCATTGACGGTCCGCGACACGAGACGCACGAGGCCATGGCCGACGGCGAGTCCGAGCAACACGCCGAGGCCCGCTCCGGCGGCTCCGAGCACCGCCGCTTCGGCGAGGAGGACCGACAGAATCTCGCGACGGGTCGCGCCGAGCGCGCGCAGAATGGCGATGCTGCGTCTTCGCTGGACCACCGTGAAGCTGACGGTGCCATAGATGAGGAGGGCGCTGACGAGCAGCGCCAGCAGGCTCATTGCCGTGAGGTTGGTGGAGAAGGCGCTCGTCATGTCGAGAGTCTGGTGTAGCTCGCCGGCGGCCTGCTCGATCCGCAGTCCCGGCGGCAGCTCGCGTCGAAGCGCCCCGAGCGCCGCCCGACCCCTGGGGTCGCGCGGCATCCTGACATCGATACGAGTGAGCCGGCCCCGCATGCCGAGCCATTCCTGGGCTTGCGCGATGTCCGTCAGGATCAGCGTCGCATCGCCGGGCCGGTGCGCGCGCAGCAGGCCGATGAGCCTGGCTGGCTGCCGCACTCCGCCGATGGTCACGGTCAGCGGCTCGCCCACGCGTAATCCCAACTGCCGCGCCGTCTCGGCAGCCATCATGACTGCGCCGGGCTCGATAAACCAACCCCTGAGCGCAGCGAGCGTCCCGCCGCCGGCCGTGGTCGTCGGCAGAGCATCCTGGGGTCCCTGCAACGCGGCGCTGGCGAACGGGTCGACTCCGATCAGCTGCATCACCCGATCGCGCACGGTGATATAACCCGCCACCACGGGCGCGTACACGGGCTGCGGCGTGCCGCTCAGCGGGTTTCCGGCCGCGCTCGTGCCAGAGATGGCCGGTGACAGCGACCCGGTGAAGAGGCGCACGTAGAACGTCTCGGCGATGCCGTGCGGCCCCCCGGTAATGATCTGCGTGGCAGGGCCGTTGACCGCCCGCAGCGACAGCTCGAATGCGCGGCGGGAGCTGGCGGTCGCGATGTTGACGGCCACGATGGTAGCGACACCCGCCGCCAGCGCGACGAGCGTCAGCGCGAGTTGCGCCGGATGCCGCAGGAAATGACGGACGCTTGCGGCCCACAAAATCGCCGGGAGCGATTTTGGACGGCGCGAGGAAGCGCCGGGCCCGAAGGGCCGAGGCCCAGGATGGGCCGAGCAAAGCGTCGGCACCCGCGCGGACATCAGCTCGGACCGGTGCGCCGCTGCCCGAGCACAGCCTCGCTCGGCACCAGTTTCCCTTCCCGCAATTCCAACACCCGGTCCGCGCTGCGCGCGAGCCAGGCATCATGAGTGACCATGAGGAGTGTCGCCCCGCGCGCGCGGGTCAGGGCGAGGAGCACGCGCAGCACCTGTGAGGCGGTCTCCTCATCCAGATTACCGGTCGGCTCGTCGGCGAGCACGACGGCCGGCTCGTGCACCAACGCCCGCGCGATTGCCACCCGCTGCTGCTCTCCGCCGGAGAGCCGGTCGACGGCGCCGTGCAGCCGGTCGCCGAGTCCGATCTCGGCGAGGATCGCTGCGCTGCGCCGACGAGCGGCTGCCCCGCGAGCTCCGTTCAGCTCGAGGGGCAGCCGTACGTTCTCCTCTGCGTCGAGCGTGGGTATGAGGTTGAAGAACTGGTATACGAATCCGAGGTTCGCGCGCCGAAAGAGCGTGCGCTCCGGCTCCCTCATCGAGGTCACGATCCGGCCGCCGATCTCGACCTCGCCGCTGTCTGGGCGGTCGATGCCGCTGACGAGATTGAGCAGGGTCGACTTGCCGGAGCCGCTGCGGCCCACGATCGCGACCACCTCACCCGGGGGGAAGCGGCCGTCCGCCCCATCGAGCACCCGGTGCACGCCGGCTCCCTCGGTGAAACTGCGACAGAGTTGGCGGACCACGATCAAGCGGGATCTCCGAAAGAGCCGCAGCCAAAACAAGGCCAATATACAATTCCCGGATGAAGCACGTTCTCGCACGAATGACCCGATCGGCCGCGGCCATGGCGGCGGCATCCTTCCTCGGCCTTGGCGGCCTGGCACTGGCCCAGGGGATGCCAGGCCCTGCCGCCGCGCCGGCGCAGAAGGCGGAGAGCCCGGCCAAGATAAAGTCCGAAGGCAGCTACAGTCTGGGCCTTTCCATCGGCGAGAGCCTGCGCCGGACGTCGGTCGATGCCCACTCGATCTCGACGCAGCGGGTAATGCAGGGGCTGCGCGATGCGCTCGCCGGTAAGGCGACCTTCGGCCCCGCCAACGAGCAGAGCATCCGCACGCTGATCGTCAGCGCGCGGGCGCGCATCGGCAATGCGAATCACGCCGCCGCACGCGCGTTTCTCGCTCGCAACCGCCGGAAAAAGGGCATCGTCACGACGGCGAGCGGCCTCGAGTACCAGGTGCTGAAGGCGGGGCAGGGGGCTACCCCGAAGCCGGGCGATACGGTGACCGTCAACTACCGCGGCACGCTCCTCGATGGCACCGAGTTCGACAGCTCCTACAAGCGCGGTCAGCCGGCGACTTTTCCGGTGGACCGGGTCATTCCGGGCTGGCAGGAGGCGCTGAAGATGATGAAGCCTGGCGCGAAGTGGCGCATCTACGTGCCGCCGCAGCTGGCTTACGACCTCAATTCCCCGCCGCCGATCCCGCCGGGGTCGCTGCTCATCTTCGACGTCGATCTGCTGACCGTTCAGCCGCCGCAGCCCGCGCCGCAGATTCAGCCGCCGCCTCCGGGACAGCCGCAGCCTTGATATGAAGCGCTGTGGACCGGGCTCCTGCCCGGCCCAGCGCGTTCAAGTTGCTTGGTCGCCTACGCGAGCGTGTGGAACACCCGCTGCACGTCCTCGTCCTGCTCGAGCTTGTCGATGAGGGCGAGGACCTCCGTCGCCTGCGCCTCGGGCAGCTCCGTCGGCACGGTGCAGATATATTCGTGCTCCGCGGACAGAGGCGTGATGCCGCGCGCCTCGAGCGCCTCCTGCATCCTGCCGAAGTCCGCGAAGGCGCAGCGGATGACGAGCTGCGGTTTGCCTTCCTCGCTTCGCGCCTCGCCCATCTCCTCGAGCCCGTGATCGATGAGGTGGAGCTCGAGGTCATCCTGATCGATGCCGGCGGGGTCGAGCCGGAAGACACCCATGCGCTTGAAGAGAAAGCCGACGCTGCCGGAAGTGGCCAGGTTGCCGCCGTTCTTGGTGATGATGTTGCGGACCGATGCGACGGTGCGGGTCGGATTGTCGGTCGCAGCCTCCACCAGCAACGCCACCCCGTGGGGGGCGTAGGCCTCGTAATGCACCTCCTGATAGTGGGCCGCATCGCGCCCCGAGGCGCGCTTGATCGCCGCCTCGATCTTGTCTTTCGGCATGTTGACTGCGCGCGCGTTCTGGATGACGCGGCGCAGTGTCGGGTTGGAGGCCGGATCGGAGCCGCCTGACTTCACCGCCATGGTGATGTCCTTGGCGATGCGGGCGAACTGCTTCGCCATGCGGTTCCAGCGCGCAAACATCGTGTGTTTGCGGACTTCGAAGATGCGTCCCATGGGGGACCTCGTCGGTCAGGCGAGCTGTGCCTGCAGCAGCCGCAGGCGGCGGCGCTGCAGCCGCAGGCGGTGCTCGAGCTCCTTCAGCCGCTGTTGGAAACTCGCGTGCTCCCAGTGCTCGATGACCGCGCGCTTCTTCTCCTCCAGCCACTGTTCCTTGACCTTGGCCCACTCCGCGACCGCGGCGAGGAATGTCTCGTACTCGTGCGCGAAGCGCTGGCGCAGCTCGCTCACCCGCGAGGGCGCCGCCGCGGCCGGAAGGCTGGCGAGCTTTCTTTGCGCGCGCGTGAACTGCATCGAGAGCAGCGCGCGCTGCACCTGGAATACGGGCGTGCGCTTCAGTCGCCGCGTGAGCCCGATCACCTGGAGCGTCGCGATCAGCCATTTCGTCGGATCCCACTGCCACCAACGCACGCCGTTGCGGTAATCATGCGCGAAACTGTGGTGGAAATTGTGATACCCCTCGCCGAAGGTGAGCACCGCGAGCACCGGATTGTCACGGGCGCTGTTGTCCTCGGTGTACGGACGCTCGCCCCACATGTGCGCGAGGGAATTGATGAAGAAGGTGAAGTGATGGCTCAGCACCAGCCGCAGCACACCCGCGAGCAGGAACGTGCCCCAGAGATCGCCCAGCAGCCAGCCGGCGGCGAGCGGCAGCCCGATATTCGTGGCGAGCACGAGCGGCACGTACTGCCGATGCTGGAAGGCGAGCATTGGGTCGCGCCGCAGATCGGGGATGTTGCTGAAGTCCTCCCGACCGCTCGGGTATTGCCGCACCATCCAGCCGATGTGCGAGAACCAGAAGCCCCGGGGCGAGGCGTACGGGTCACGCTCGACGTCGTCGACGTTGAGATGATGCCGGCGGTGGCCGCTGCACCAGGCCCAGGCGCTGTTCTGCAGCGCCATCGAGCCGAACACCACATAGAAGAGACGCACGGTCCAATGCGCCTCATACGCGCGGTGCGCCCAGAGCCGGTGATAGCCGGCCGTGATCGACATCTCATTGGCCGCCAGGAAGCAGCCGAAGCAGATCCATGCCGCGACCGAGAACCCGTGCGCCACGGCGTACCATGGCACCAGCACCACCGCAGCCAGAAAGGTCAGTGAAAACAATAGGATATTCGTCCAGATGGGCGGTGCGCCCAGGACGGTGCTGGCGGCAGAGGCGGCGGTTCGCGATGGGGTGCTTGCGGAAGGCTGGGGCATGGGCGGTGCGCTCGAGCTCAGAAGGACGTAAAACCGGCTAAACATAGCATGTCCCCGTCGGTTCCACAGCCGGGTGTGCCGCAATGCGGCGTGGCGCCCCCCAGGTGCCCGGCTCGCGCTTGAGCATGGGGGGGAGCGAGCCATACCGGTGGCAGAGCCCGCGAGGCTGAAGCTCGAGCGCGCGGCTGCGCGGACCTGATGTTAGGGCGCCGTTTGACAGCGGCGCGAGTCTGCCGCCGGGCGGGCACAGGTCTCGCCGAAGACACACTACGTTCCATTGCCGACACACTCTCGTGACACTCGCGGCGCCCGCCAAAAAGCAGGCGCATTCCTTCAGGGTTTGCGGTTGCAGCCCGGTTATCTCGGGTGTATTCATACCGCCCGACAACGCAACCGTGCCCGACATGCGTCCAAATCCATGTCCGCCCTGGATGGCGCCGCTTCCCCCTCGTTGTCTTCGTGGAGGAGCGCGGGAATCGAGCGTATTTCCGAAGAACCAAGAATTTGGAGGAGATATGAGCTATCAGTTCCGATCCTTTGCCTCAAATAAGGGGGACATATGAACTTTCCAAATTGGCGCAGGGTACTGGCGCCGGCAGCAATCTTCCTGGCGGTGGGCATCGCCTGCGCAGCAGTTTCCGTTGCGCAAGCCCAGGAACCCCAAAGCCCTGATCTGTGGGCGTCAATGGGGCAGAACTATGCGCTCGACCGGCATAGCCCGCTCACGCAGATCAACCCGAGCAACGCGCATGAGTTGGAGATGATCTGGGCGCAGTCCACCGGCGCGCTGCGGGGCCACGAGGGTCAACCGATCGTCGTCGACGTCGACGGCACGCCGATGATGTTCTTCGAAAGCGCGTGGCCCAACATCGTGCAGGCGCTGGACCTGTCGGACCCGGATCATCCGGTCGAGGTCTGGAACTACGTGAAGAAGACGGATCGCGATCTTTCGGCCGTGCCGCGCGCCTGCTGCGACACCGTCAATCGCGGTCTGAACTACGCCGACGGGAAGGTCGTCCTCAACACCCTCGATGGCTATCTCATCGCGCTCGATGCGAAGACCGGGAAGGTGGACTGGGAGGTCAAGCGCGCCTATCCCGACAAAGGCGAGACCGTGACCAACGCGCCGCTGATCGCCGACGGTAAGGTGATCGCCGGCTTCGGTGGCGATGAGTTCGGCGCTCGCGGCCGAGTTGACGCCTATGATCTCTCCGACGGCAAGCTGGCCTGGAGCTATTACAGCAACGGCACCGACGCGGAGATCGGCCTGACGCCCGAGACCAACAAAGCGAACCCGCAGTATGGCACCTACGGCCATGATACCGGGCTGACCTATCCCGGCGATGAGTGGAAGCGCGGCGGTGGAGCGGCCTGGGCCTGGTACAGCTACGACCCGCAGCTGAGGCTCGTCTATTACGGGACCGGCAATCCCGGCCTGTGGAGCCCCTCATATCGTTGTGGCGCCAATCCGCCCACGCAGGAAGCCTGCAACGCCGGTAAGTACGACAACAAGTGGTCGATGAGCATCTTCGCCCGCAACGTCGACACCGGCAAAGTGGTGTGGGTCTATCAGATGACGCCGTTCGATCAATGGGACTATGACGGCGTCAACGAGCCGATTCTGGTCAACCTGAAGATCCACGGCAGGGAGCGCAAAGTGCTCGTCCATTTCGATCGCAACGGCTTTGCCTACGTGCTCGATCGGACGAACGGCGACCTGCTGGAGGCGCACAAGTACGTGGCGGTGAACTGGGCGGAAAAGATCGACATGAAGACCGGCCGCCCCGTGAAGGTGTATGAGCACTCACCGTTGCTGGTCGGTCAGATGGCCCAGGCCTGCCCCTCGGCCATGGGCGGCAAGGATCAGCAGCCGGCTTCCGTCGATCCGAACAACCCGGCAATCTTCTATGTGCCGACCAACAATTGGTGCATGCAGGATACGCCGCAGACTCGTACCAGCATGCAGCAGGGCGTGGTCTACGTCTTTGCCAACGTGTACATGTACGAGCATGTGCCGGGCGTCGCGGGCCGGTTGAAGGCCTTCAACGTGGTGACCGGACAGACGGTCTGGAACGTTCCGGACAAGTACCCGAACTGGGGCGGAACGATGAACACGGCCGGCGGCGTCGTGTTCTACGGTAGCTTGGGTGGTGACTTCCGTGCGGTGGACGCCAAGACCGGCAGGATCCTCTGGTCGCGCAAGCTCGGCTCCGGAATCATCGGCAACCCGATCAGCTACGAGATCAAAGGACACCAGTACGTGTCGGTCTTTGCCGGCATCGGCGGCTGGATCGGGCTGCCGATCACGGCGGGTCTCGATCTCAGCGACAAGTACGGGGCGATCGGCGCGACGGCGATGGCCAAGGCGACGCACCTCAATGAGATTCCGCAGGGCGGCACCTTGTACACCTTCCGCCTGCCGGGACGGGAACAGGTGGCCAGTAACTAGGATGTGATAGGGTATGTTCCGGCACCTCGCGGCAGCTTCGGCTCCGCGGGGTGCCGGATCTCCCTATGATGGCCTTCGACAAGGATACCTGATGTCCGTAAAGCCGCGCTCTGGCCGCTGCGCGATGTCGGCGGCCGTTTTGCTGATTACCGCTCTTCTCTTCCCGCCCGCGTTTGCTGACACCAACACGAACAACTCGGCCGCGGGGTCGGCAGCCACCTCAGCCGGGCTGACGGGACCCTGGGCCGGCAAAGACTTCGATGAGCTCGATCAGGCGGAGATAGACGCCGCCAGGAACGCCGCTCTCAGCGCGCACTTCCCCGTCCTTCGCGTCTGCGCCGACCCCGGCAACATGCCTCTTTCCGACCGCGCGGGGGAGGGATATCAAAACAAGATCCTCGAGGTTCTCGCCAAAGCGATGCACGCCCGGCTGAGCTACTACTGGCGTGCCTATACGGGGGACATCGTCGGTCAGGCATTCGGAACGGCCGACGAATGCGACCTGCTGATGGACATGCCGGTCGAGGATCAGGACATTCTCTCGACGATCCCCATCTACCGCACGACCTATGTGCTCGTGTGGCGCACCCATGAGAACCTTTCCATCAAGAGCCTGAGCGACCCGCGGCTGCGGCAGCTGCGAGTCGGGGTATTCCAGATTTCCGCATTGCGGCAGGCGCTTTCGAATCATGGCGTCGTCGCGAACGTGCGCGTCTGGCCGGTGAGCAGCGATACCGAGTGGGTTCCGGCTCATCAACCCTGGCAGCAAGTCGAGGAAGTGGTCGACGGCAAGCTCGACGTCGCCGCCGCGTGGGGCCCCATGGCCGGCTGGCTGAAGACCATGAAAGGAGCTCCGATCACCCTTCAGCCCACCAATCTCATGGACGATTCGGTACCGATGGAATTCAGCTTAGGTGTAGGCGTGCCGCAGCAGGATGTGGTGCTGAAATTCGCGCTCGATGACGCGCTCAAGGCGCATCGGGCCGAGATCGAGGGCATTCTGAGGAAATACGGTGTGCCGCTGGTCGAGTGCGCCGACTGCCTGATTGCCGGTGACCTTCCGGCGCACGGCAGCTACATGGTGCATACGTCCGTCGCTGACAGCGAGGGCAGGCCGACGCACTGGACGGTGTCGCGCGCGCAGGTCGACAAATGGCTGGCGCAGGGGTCGAACGTCAACAAGGAGTTCTATGACGCCGTGCTCGCCAATGACGTCGATCGCGCCGCGTATCTGATCGGCAAGGGCGCCGACGTCAACCAGTTGGACAATCTGGGCGAGTCGCCGTTGACGACCGCCGCCCGTGCCGGATGCCTGCAGATGATGCAGCTTCTCGTGAAGCGCGGGGCGAAGATCGATCGGCCCGACAGCGATGGATCGACGCCGCTCATGGGTGCGGTCGAGCGTGATCAGGCGGCGGCCGTGACATTTCTGCTGGCGCACGGCGCGGACGTCGAGAAGGGAGCGCCTGAGGGGTTCACACCCCTGTCGCTCGCCATCGAGGAACAGCAGTTCGATGCGGCGCACGTCCTCATCGACGCGGGCGCGGACGTGAACATTCCGGCCAGCAAGTACCGGCTGACGCCGCTCATGGTGGTCGCCAGCGAGCCGCCGCCCTCGGCGAACAGTCTGGTGCGCATCCTCCAGAATCATGGACCGATGGATATCGCGCGCGCCCTGCTCGCCCACAAGGCAAAGGTGAACGCGACCGACGCCCAAGGGGTGACCGCGCTCATGATCGCGGCTGCCCATGATAATTCCCCCATGATCGCGTTGCTGATCCAGGCTGGTGCGGATCCGCAGATGAAGTCGGCGGCGGGCGAGACCGCGCGCGACATCGCGGTCAAGAACGACAATCTTGGCGCCGTACGGACCCTTTCCTTGCTGGTACGTCTTGCGCGTCCCGCGGCGGGCGGCGGCACCCCCTAGCTTTGAACAACCGGAGATGGCAATGATGAGGCGCTTCGCAGGCGTAGTTACCTTCACTTTGACGCTACTTGGAGCAGCCTGCTGGCTGGCCGCGTCATCCTCCGCCGGGGCCGCAGAACCCTCCTCTGCGAAGCTGCCTTACTCCTTGAGCGAGCCGCCGGTCGAGGTGGTCGAGAAAGCTCCCAAGGGATCGCTGCACAACCCCTACGCCAATAACGCCCAGGTGGCCAAAGAAGGCCACCAGATCTTTTTCGACCATGGTTGCAACGGCTGTCACGGCGGCGGTGGCGGTGGCGGCATGTGCCCGGCGCTCATCAACGGCGTATGGATCTACGGCGGCGATGACGACACCCTCTTCCGTCTCATCTCGCTCGGCTCGACGAAGCTGCAGGCGGCCGGCTATCAGCGCCAGACCATTGAGAACGTCGTCGCTCCCATGCCGCAGATGGGCCTTCTGTTCCAACACGCCAGTGACGTATGGAAGATCATCACCTGGATCCGATCCGCCTACGACGGGCCTCCGGGTCACAAGTATCACTGAGCGGCGCATGAGCGAGCGGCGCGCCGGCCGAACTTTCGGGCTGCTCGCGCTGGCGTTGCTGGCCGGCGTGAGCACCTCCTTCGCCGCTCCCGCGGCCGCGGGCCGGTCGGCGGTGCGATCCTTCTCCATCACCTTTCTCCGCGAGGACTACCACTTCAACCCGGAGATCCTGCCGTCGCTGTTGGAGACTCATCCGGCCGACCTGGGACTGGCCGGCTCCGAGGAGGCGATCTATGAGCTCAATACCGCCGGCAAGTTCATCGGGTGGAATTTCAGGCTGAATGTCGTGACCGTGCCGGATGGAGGCAATCTCGCCGCCGCGGCGGGGCGGCTGCTCGCGCACGGACCCGTGGTCATCGTCGCCGACCTTCGTCCGGACGATCTGCTGACACTCGCCAATCTGCCTGCCGCGAAGGACGCCCTGATTCTCGACATGAGGACGACCGAGGATGCTCTGCGGCAGCGGGACTGCCGGGCGAACGTCTTTCACCTGCTTCCGAGCCAGGCGATGCGGGCGGATGCGCTCGCTCAGTTCCTGGTGCTCAAGCGCTGGACGCGGTGGTTTCTCATCCAGGGGCCGACGCCGCAGGACGCGGTGTACGCGGCGGACGTGCGCCGCTCGGCCGCCCGCTATGGAGCCCGCGTCGTCGCCGAGAAAACCTACGACTACGATGCCGGCTCGCGGCGCAGCGATACCGGCTATCAGCAGGTGCAGACGCAGATGCCGCTCGCGACCGAAGTCGGCGCCGATTACGACGTGATCTTCGTTGCGGATGAAAGCGATCTGTTCGGAGACTATCTTCCCTACAACACCTATTCGGCGCGTCCGGTGGTCGGCACTCAGGGGCTCATCGCCTCGGCCTGGACCCCGGCGTACCAGGAGTATGCGGCGCTGCAGATGCAGCAGCGGTTCAGTCTCTTCGCCCATCGCGGCATGACCGAGCGCGACTATGGCGGCTGGCTTGCCGTCAGAATCCTCGGCAACGCCGTCATGCGCGCGGGCAAGACATCTCCCCCGGCCATGCGTGCGTACCTGCGATCGAGCGACTTCCTCGTCGCCGGCTACAAGGGGCAAGGTCTGACGTTTCGCACCTGGGACAACCAGCTGCGGCAACCGGTGCTGCTGTCGCAGCCGCTGATGACCGTCTCCATGTCGCCGCAGCAGGGCTTTCTCCATCCGGGATACACGACCGATACCTTGGGTTTCGATGAGCCGGAGACACAATGCCGTTTCGCGCAATGACGGGCCGCTCCAGCGCGGCGCTCGCATGCGCCGTCTTTCTGTGCCTCTTCGCCGCCAGAGCCGGGGCCAGCGAGCTTTTCGTCTCGAACGAAGTCGACGATACGGTGACCGTGCTCAACGGTGAAACCTACAAGATAATCGCGACGATTCCCACCGACCAGCGACCCCGGGGAATCATAGCGACGCCGGACGACAAGTCGGTCCTGGTATGCGACGGCGATTCGGGCAACATCGACGTCATCGATGTCAAAACTCTCAAGGTGGTACGCAGAATCGACACCGGTCCGGACCCCGAGACGCTGGCGATGTCCCCGTCGGGCGACAAGATCTATGTGTCGAATGAGAACAACGCCCTGGTCACGGTGATCAATTACGCCACGGGCAAGTGGATCACCCAGATCCCGGTCGGCATCGAGCCCGAAGGGCTCGCCGTCAGCAAACATGGGCGCACCGTGGTGGTCGTCTCCGAGACCACCAGCATGGCGCATTTCATCGACACGAAGACCTGGCAGGTCGTGGCCAACGTGCTGGTCGACACCCGGCCGAGAATTGCGATATACACGCCCGATCAGCGATATCTGTGGGTCTCGTCCGAAGTCGGCGGAACGGTCTCGGTCATCGATCCCCGCAGCCACCAGATCATACACATCATCAACTTTGACATACCCGGTGTGGACAAGGAATACATCGGCCCCGTCGGCATCCGCTTCACCTCGGACGGCAGTCTCGCCTTCGTTTCCCTCGGCCGCGCCAACCGCGTCGCCGTGGTCGATGCCAGGACCTACGAAGTCAAGAAATACATCCTCGTCGGCCAGCGGCCCTGGCAGATCTCGTTCAGCCCGGATCGCAGCAAGCTCTACGTTGCAAACGGCCTCACGAACGACGTCACGATCATCGACGTGTCGTCGCTCGAGGCCGTGAAGTCCGTTCCTGTCGGCCGTCTGCCGTGGGGCATCGCCGTGATCCCCTGAGCCGCCCGTGCGCGCGACCCATCCGCCGGCCTGGTGCGTCCGCCTCCGTGCCCTCACGCTTCTCGTGGCCATCGCGGTCAGCTGCGGCGTCGCCCGTGCGGAGTCGCCGCTGCGCATCGGGGTGTTGGAATTCGGCACGGTGAACTGGGTGATGGATGTCATCGCTCATCACGGGCTCGATGAGGCGAACGGCATTCACATCGACGAGGTGGCGCTGGCGAGCAACCAGGCGACCCTGGTGGCGCTGCAGGCGGGACGGGTCGATTGCGTGGTATCGGACTGGCTGTGGGTTTCACGCCAACGCGCATCCGGGGCGGATTGGACGTTCTTCCCGTTTTCGACCGCGCTCGGCGCGCTGGTCGCGGCTCGTGGTGCGCCGACCCATCGACTTGCCGACCTGCGAAATCGCCGGCTGGGCGTTGCGGGCAGTCCGCTCGACAAGAGCTGGCTGCTGCTGCAGGCGCTCGCACAGGAACAGCACGTCGATCTCGCTGGCGACGCGCAGCTGTCCTTCGGCGCCCCGCCGCTCCTCGATCAGGAGCTGCTCGCGGGCCGCCTCGATGCGGTGCTGACGTACTGGAACTTCGCCGCCCGGCTGACGAGCCGCGGCCTGCCGCAGGTCCTGTCGATGAGCGATGCCCTGCGACAGCTCGGCTTCAAGACCGCGATCCCGCTCGTGGGCTATGTCGTGTCCGACCGTTGGGCACGGGCGCATCCTCATGCCCTGGCGGGGTTCGTGCGCGCCACGCGTGAGGCGGACGCGATCCTGGCGACCTCGGATGCCGAGTGGGAATGGCTCGGCCCGAAGACCGGAGCGCGTGATCCGGCGGAGCTGAAGGCTCTCCGCGATGCTTTCCGGGCCGGCATTCCGGATCACTGGGGCAAGCGCGAGCGGCGTGAGGCCAGAGCGCTCTATGCGCTCTTCGCCAAAGTCGGCGGCAAGAGCCTGGTCGGCTCCAGCGCGACCCTCGAGCCCGGCACGTTCCTCGACGCGGTAGAGTACTGAATGAGCGTGAGCACCCCCGTACCGCGGCGCCCCTCGTCCTGGCTGGTGAGCTCCGCGCTGGCGCAGCGTGTCGGCTCGGTCGCCCTGTTCATCGCGGTGTGGCAGATTACGGCCGATGCGGTCGACAGCCGACTGCTACCCTCGGCCAGTGCCGTCTTCGTGGCCCTGGTTCACCTGTGCGTGGAAGGTCCGCTCCTCTTCCATCTCGGCATCACTCTGGCGCGTGTGGCCGCCGCGTTCATCATCGCGATGGTCGTCGGTACGGCGATCGGCATCGTGATGGGCCGCTCGCGCACCATAGATGCTTTGTTCGACAGTTGGCTCGTGCTGCTGCTCAATCTGCCGGCGCTCGTGATCATCGTTCTCGCCTATGTCTGGTTCGGCCTCACCGAGGCGGCGGCCATCGGTGCCGTGGCGGTCAACAAGATTCCGAACACCGCCGTGACGCTGCGCGAAGGGGCGCGCGCGCTCGACCGGAACTATTCGGACATGGCGGCGAGCTTCCATGTCGGCCGATGGCGGACGCTGCGACACGTGATCCTGCCGCAGCTCTACCCCTATATCTTCGCGGCTGCCCGCTCGGGGCTGGCACTCGTGTGGAAAATCGTGCTGATCGTCGAGCTGCTGGGGATGAGCAACGGCGTCGGCTTCGAGATCCAGCTTTACTTCCAGCAGTTCGACGTGACCGGCATTCTCGCTTACACCATTGCCTTCGTGGCGGTCATCCAGCTCATCGAGTGGGCGATCTTTCAGCCGCTCGAGCGGCGCGCCGGGCGGTGGCGCCAGTGACGCCGGCGTTGATCGCGCATATCCGCGAGAAGCGCTATCCGCGCGCGCGCGGCGCGAAGTCCCACCTGGCGCTCGCCGGCCTGTCGCTGCAAATTGCGGCGGGGGAGTTCGTGGCTCTCGTCGGGCCATCGGGCTGCGGCAAGACGACCTTTCTCAACATCGTGGCCGCGCTCGACCGCGATTTTGCCGGCGAGGTCGCGCTCGCCCCGGGGCGCGACGGCCGGCCGGCGCGGGTCGGTTATGTCTTTCAAGAGCCCCGGCTGCTTCCCTGGCGGACGGTCTACGAGAACATCGCGCTCGTGCTGCCTGCGGATGGCGCCGATGCCATCATCGATCCGCTGCTGCAGGCGGTGGGTCTGGCCGAGGCGCGGGATCTTTATCCGCCGCAGCTGTCGGTCGGAATGAGCCGTCGCGTGTCCATCGCGCGCGCCTTCGCGATCGAGCCAGACCTGCTGCTGATGGATGAGCCCTTCGTCTCGCTCGATCACGACACGGTGGAGCAGCTGCGCGAGCTGTTGCTCAAGCTGTGGCACGCGCGGCCGACGACGGTGCTGTTCGTCACGCACGACATGCGCGAGGCGCTGGTGCTGGCCGACCGCCTGGTGTTGCTGTCCGCAGCGCCGGGCCATGTCGTTGCGGACGTTCCGGTGAGCCTGGCGCGCAATCATCGCCACAGCGGCGCGGACATCGAGCGGTTGCGCACCGAGATTCTGCGCCGCCACCGGGAGCTGATCGGCGCCGGCGCCGACGCGGCGACGCCGGTCGGGTGAACCGTGGCAGCCCCTGTGGCATATTGCCCGCGATGTCGGACCTGAAAGCAGCGGCCGCGGACCCGAGATCCAACGATGCGCCGAACCGGGACGCGCCGCCGCTCGTCGTGCACGGACTCAGCCACTCATTCGGTGAGCGCCAGGCCCTGCGCGATGTGTCCTTCGAGCTCAAGCGCGGTGACCGCACGATGCTGCTCGGCTTGAATGGCGCCGGAAAGACGACCCTCTTTTCCCTGATCACCCGCCTGTACAACCATCGCAGCGGCTCGATCCGCATCTTCGGCTGGGAGATCAAGAACAGGCCCTCGGAAGCCCTCGCCCGGCTCGGCGTTGTGTTTCAGCTGCCGACTCTCGATCTCGATCTCTCGGTCGCGCAAAACCTCTTCTATCACGCCGCCCTGCATGGCCTGCCGCGCCGCGAGGCCTCGATCCGCCTCAGGCGCGAGATCGAGCGCGTCGGCTTGACGGATCGGATGCGCGAGCACGCGCGTACTTTGAGCGGTGGCCAGCGGCGTCGGGTGGAGATCGCGCGCGCCTTGATTCATCAACCGAGGCTGCTGCTCCTCGATGAGCCCACCGTGGGGTTGGACGTCGCCAGCCGCCAGTTCATGCTCGATCATGTCCGCATGCTATGTCGAGAAGAGGGGCTTGCGGCGCTTTGGGCCACCCATCTGATCGACGAGGTCGATTCCGAGGCGCGCGTGATCGTGCTGCACCGCGGCCGGATCCTCGCCGAAGGGCCGGTGCCGGAGGTGATCGGCCGCGCGAACGCCTCCTCGATGCGCGAAGCATTCGACAACCTGACCGGCGAGCGAGGCGAATGAAGCCCGTTCATTATTACCGCTGCCTGCGCGGCATCGTATGGCGCGAGGCCCTGCGGTTCCTGAATCAGCGCGGCCGCTTTCTCGCCGCCCTGGTGCGCCCGCTCGTATGGCTGCTGATCTTCGCCACCGGATTCCGATTCGTGCTCGGCGTCTCGATCATTCCGCCTTACCAGACCTACATACCCTACGAGGAATACATCGCGCCGGGCCTGCTCGGCATGATCCTGATGTTTCAGGGCATGCAGAGCTCGCTGTCGATGGTGTGGGACCGCGAGACAGGCAGCATGCGCACCCTGCTGGTGAGTCCGCTGCCGCGCTGGTACCTGTTGCTCTCGAAGCTGATCGCGGCGGTCATCGTCTCCGTTCTGCAGGCGTACGTCTTTCTAGCGATCGCCTATTTCTGGGGGATTCAACCGCCGCGCCTCGGCTACCTCACCGTGCTGCCGGCCCTGATCCTCGCGGGCATGATGCTGAGTGCGCTCGGCCTCTTCCTGTCGTCGGTGATCCGCCAGCTCGAGAATTTCGCCGGCGTCATGAACTTCGTCATCTTCCCCATGTTCTTCGCCTCGTCCGCGCTCTACCCGCTGTGGACCGTGCAGCAGGCGAACGAGACGCTCTACAAGATCTGCATGGCCAACCCGTTCACGCACGCGGTCGAGCTGATCCGCTTCGCGCTGTACGAGCGGTTCAATCTCGAGGCATTCGCGGTCGTCGCCGGGTGCGTGATCGTCTTCATGGTCCTGGCGGTCCTCGGCTACGACCCCGGGCGTGGGCTCATCGCTCGCCGGGCGGGGGCGGAATGAGGTCGCTCACCGGCTAAAATTTGTAGACCCCCTGCAGCGCGATCTCGCTCTGATTGCTGCCGTACTCGGCGACCGGGGTCTCGGACTTGAGGAAGGTGGGCTCGCTCGATGAATCGTAGCGCCCTTCCAGCCGCAGCTCGAAGCTCGCCACCGGATCGTAGCCGAAGGTCACCGTGCCTTCGCTCAGGCTCTGCCGTGCGCCGGTCACGAGTGTGGTGCCGTCCTTGTCATCGAGGTACTCGGCGCGCAACGACACGCGCCACTCGCTGCTCAACTGGTAATTGACGTAACCGGCTACGCCGTCCCAGTCTCCGCCGGTGAGGAACTGCGGCGTCGCGGCTGTCGCGTCCTGTTTGCCCCAGTCGTAGCTCACGACGAAGGAGAGAGCCGAGGTCGCGTTGAAGGTCGCGACGGTGTCGAAGAAGGTCCGCTGCGCGCCATACACGGGGTCCTTGCCGGCGTAGAGCTGCGCGGTGAGGGAGAAGTACTTGTCGGGCGTCAGGGAGATTCCGAGCTCGCCGGTCTTCGAGCCGGAGTCGATCTTGGTGTAGTTCCAGCCGTTGTTGAGTCCGACGATGACGCTCAGCGTTCCGGTGAGCGCGTAGGTCGCGCGCAAGCCGGTGTGCGTCATGGGTTCCGCGAAAAAAAGCAGCGAGCGCGAGAAATTCGTGTTGCCCGTCGGCGCGATGACCTCCGCGCCTGCCAGGGTGGTGAATTTACCGGCCTGGACGGTGAGCGGTCCCGTCACGTACTGGACGAACCCCTGCAGGATATCGAACGAGTCGTCGCTGGCGCCGGCGCTCTCGGCGGCGTTGACGATCTTTGCGTCCTCACCGGCGATCACATCGACGACGGCGCCAAATCCCGACTTCGGCTGATAACCGAGCTGCAGGCCCGCCTGATCGAGCTGGAACGTATCATGCGAGGTATCGAACTGATGATCAGTGTTGTAGCCCGAGGAGTCGTAGTAGGACGCCGCCACATAGCCGGATTCCGTGATGCCGGAGTTGGCGAGGATCTGCGACAGCGTCGTCCCCGGGGAGTCCGCCGCCAGCGCACCGGCCGGCGCGGCGCCGGCGGCGACCAACGCCGCGATGAATCGCCGGGTCACACGCGCTTGCTGCCACAAAGACTTCTGCATGGGGGCCCTTTCTCGCGGCCAAAGGATATCGGTGGGCGTGCAGCTCAAGCATCCGCCATGCCATGTGAGTTTCTCATTAAAATTCAAAGTCTTGCGTCCAGAGCCCGGCGCCGAATGGGTCCGGGCTGCACCGCTGCGGTGCGGCGGGGGAGAGGGTCATCCCCAAGCGGGTGCGCCTGCCTCCCGGATCACGGGTGATGCCCCAGGACGCGCGCCATGGCAGGCGCATGTCATACTTCCTTGTTACGTCAGTAGCGTCCGACATGTTTTTCAGACACAACAAATGAGCCATGCTGCGAGAATTCGTGCGGATTCCACCCGAGCAGAACGGCCCGACTGTCGCTCGATGGCGACAGAGGGGTTCCCTGTGCATCGCAAACGCCGGCCGCGGCGTGAGCGGGTGGCTTGAGCCGAACAGCCCGGGGAGCCTTGGTGTTTCATCGACAGCAGCTGGCCACGGTGCTCGCGCTTCTGCTTCTGACCTCCGCGATCGGTCAGACGCCCAGCACACCTGCGCACCCGCAGCCGCCGGCATTCACCTTCGCGACCGTGCAGCGGCTCGCCCAGGAGCGTGCCGCGCGCCCCTACCATATCCGCTCGACGCCGCTGCCGCGGGCGCTCGCGACGCTGACCTACGATCAGTACAGCGAGATCCAATTCCGGCCGTCCGCGGCGCTGTGGCATGGTCAGTCGATGTTCGAAGTGCAATTCTTCCATCGCGGCTTCAATTTTGACCGCCGGGTGAATGTTTATGACGTGCTGCCTTCGGGCGTGCGGCCGGTCGGCTATAGCCCTTCGATGTTTCAATTCGGGAAGGACATCCCGCGCGTGAGCCTGCCCGCCAACCTCGGCTTCGCGGGTCTGAGCGTGCACTATCCCTTGAACACGCCCGGCTACGAGGATGAGGTGATCGCCTTTCTCGGCGCCTCGTACTTCCGGGCCCTCGGCCGCAATCAGGGATATGGGGTCTCGGCGCGGGGGCTTGCCATCGACACCGCGACCCCCGCGGGGGAAGAGTTTCCCTATTTCACCGATTTCTGGCTGGTTCGCCCGGAGCCGAACCAGAAGACGTTGACGATCTATGCGCTCCTCGACAGCCCGAGCCTCGCCGGTGCCTACGAGTTCGACGTGAGCCCCGGCACCATCACCCAGGTGCAGGTCACGGCGGAGCTTTACCCGCGCCGGTCAGTGGACAAGCTCGGCATCGCGCCGCTGACCTCCATGTTTCTCTATGGGGTGAATTCGGCCCGGCGCCGCTTCGATGACTGGCGGCCGCAGGTGCACAGCAGCGATGGCCTCATGATGCAGACCGGCACCGGCGAGTGGCTCTGGCGGCCACTCGACAACCCCCTCAAGCTTGAAGTCAACCGCTTCATGGACGACGACCCCAAGGGCTTCGGTCTCATCCAGCGCGACCGTAATTTCGCCGACTACCAGGACCCCGATTCGCAGTTCGAGCGCCGGCCAAGCTACTGGATCCAGCCGCTCGGCAACTGGGGCAAGGGTGGGGTAGAACTCGTCGAAATCCCGAGCGATGAGGAAATCCACGACAATATCGATGCTTACTGGGTGCCGAGCGCCGCCATCGTTCCGCATGCGCCCCTGCGCTTCTCCTATCTGCTCTCGGCTTACTTGAGCTCCGGCCACCGCTGGCCCCCCGGGGGCGAGGTGGTCGCGACCCGCTTTGGCCCGGTGATGCGGGGCATGAGCCCCGTGCCGGGCATGCGACTTGTTCTCATTGATTTTGACGGCGGCGACCTCGATTCTCTGTTGCCAGCGCAGCCCGTGCATGCTGAGGTGTCGGCGGACGGCGGCACGGTCAGTCATGTCACCGTTGAGCGACTGCCGGAGAACGGTGTCTGGCGCGTGACGATGGAGGTCAAACCGGCGAGCGACCAGCCGGTCGATTTGCGGTGTTACCTCGATTTGTACGGCGAGGCTTTGACTGAGACGTGGACCTACCAGTGGATACCCTCGGGAACCTAGCGGTGGACGCGGGTAAATTGCGACGCGCGGCGCGCTGGCGCCGGGCGCTCTTTTTCACATTGACGCTGCTCACCGCCGCGGCGGCGACGGCGATGATGTGCGACATTCTCGCCGCCAACGGGTTGACCGTCCTCGAGAAGGTCGGGCTGGTGCTCTTTTACGTCCTCTTCGTGTGGATCACCGGCGCTTTCTGGACGGCCCTCGCCGGATTCCTGATCCGGCTGCGGGGCGGTGATCCGCTGACGCTCAAGGCGGCGGAGTTGGCCGGCCGGCCTCTCGCCGGCCGCACCGCGATCATCATGCCGATCTACAACGAGGACACGGAGCGGGTGACGGCCGGCCTCGATGTCATCTGGTCCTCGCTCTCGCGCCTCCCGGAGCAGGGATCGTTCGATCTCTTCATTCTCTCCGACACCCGCAAGCTCGAGATCGCGGCGGCGGAGGAGGCCGCGTGGCGCGCGCTCATCGCGCGCCATCATGCCCGAGGGCGCATCTTCTATCGTCGTCGGCCCGAGAACGTCAGCCGCAAGGCCGGCAACATCGCCGACTTCGTGCGCGCCTGGGGCGGCGCTTACGACTATGCCGTTGTGTTGGATGCGGACAGCATCATGTCGGGCGAAGCGCTGGTGATGCTCGCGCGGCTGATGGACGCGAATCCGCAGGCCGGCATCATCCAGGCGCTGCCCCTGCCGGCCGGCCGGGAGACGCTCTTTGCGCGCCTCATCCAGTTTGCCGCGCGCCTCTCGAGTCCCATGCTGGCGAGCGGCCTCTCGTGGTGGCAGCTCGGGGAGGGCAACTACTGGGGACACAACGCCATCCTGCGGTTGAAGCCGTTCGCCGCCTATTGCGATCTGCCGCGCCTGCCCGGATCTCCCCCGCTCGGGGGCGAGATCCTGAGCCATGACTTCGTCGAGGCCGCCTTCATGCGCCGCGCCGGATTCCAGGTCTGGCTGGTGCCCGACGACAGCGGCAGCTGGGAGGAGGTTCCCTCCAACGTCATCGACTACGCCGCGCGCGATCGCCGCTGGGCGCAAGGTAACCTACAGCACCTCGGCCTTCTGCCCATGCGCGGTCTGCATTGGCTCAGCCGGGTGCACCTCATCACCGGTGTCCTGTCCTATGCCAGCTCGCCGCTGTGGCTGCTGGTGCTGCTTCTGAGCTCGACAGTCGTGATCCTGGATGCGCTTCACGGGCATCAGTACTTCACACCCGGCTCCTACGCACTCTTCCCAACCTGGCCGAAATACCGGGACGGTGAGATCGCGGCGCTGCTGTCGATCACCGTGGCGGTGCTGTTCCTGCCGAAGTTCCTCGGTGCTCTGCTCGCGGTGAAGGACGTGCGGTTGCGGCGCGGCTTCGGCGGCGCCGCGCACCTCTTCGCGAGTCTCGGTATCGAGCAGCTCTTCAGCATTCTGCTCGCGCCCGCGATGATGCTGTTCCATACCACGTTCGTCGTCACCACCCTGGCCGGCAAACCCGTGGCGTGGCACGCGCAGGAGCGGGGTGATCGCGGAATTGGCGTGCTCGAGGCATTGCTGCGGCACAAGTGGCACCTCGTCACGGGCATCGCCTGGGGCGCGGTGATTCTCGCCTTCGCGCCGCGCTACATCTGGTGGTTGCTGCCCGTGCTTGCCGGAATGGTGCTCGCCGTACCGCTCACCGTCATGACGAGCCGCACGAGCGCGGGGCTGTGGCTGCGCAAGCACCGACTGTTGCTGACGCCGGAGGAGACGGACCCGCCGGCCGAATGGCTGGGTCTGCAGGCACGGCTTTCCCCCGGGGCCAGTCCCGTCGGCAGCGCACCGATGGCTGCCCTCGAGGACGCCTCGCACGAGAGCACCGAGACCTCCGAGCCGCTCACGCTGCCGGAGCGCGTGCCGTTGTCGATGCAGGCGCAGCCGCCTCGCTATTTCACGCCGCGTGATGCGCTGCGAATCAGGCGGTGGAAGAGCGTAAACTCGCACTTGTGACCCCGACGGGTTGCACCCTCATGGCGCACACGCCAGGGGCCATGCACTGAGTTGGCACCGCTCGCGCGCGACCGCCGGGCCGATTCCTCTGCTTCGAGCCGTCGATCGCTGCTGGCATGGGCGTTGCTTGAGTCTTCGCCGGGAGGGCTTCGATGAGCGCACTCGATTTGGTCAAGATCACCGCCCGGCCGGCTTCGAACGAGGAGGGCGGGCTTGCGCCGAAGCCGGGCCTCGGGATCTCGAGCCGCCTCGACCGCTCGCAAATCGTCGATGCCGCCACGAGACTCATCGCACGGCGTGGCGATCACCGCATTCCCTGGCCGGCCATCGCCGTTGAGGCCGGCGGAGAGCCTTTCGGCGTTGCGCCGGACTGGCTCGAGGATCTGCCCGCCCTCATCGACGAGTGCTACGCGCGCACGGCGCAGGCGTTGGCCGACAGCCTGCTGCGCGCCGAAACCGCTCCGGGCAACGCGCTCGACAAGCTGGCCGCCTTTCTGGTCGCAGCGCTCGAGGCGCGGCGGCAGCACGGAACCCTGCTCTCCTTCCGCCGCGGTCGCAATCTGCCGGAGGCGCTGCAGCGGCGCCTCCACGAGCGCGACATGATGGTGCGCACCCGCCTCAAGCGGCTCCTCGAGCAGGGCAGGCGTGATGGCTCGCTCGCCCGGCGCAATGCCGACAGCGCCTGCGAGCTGATCCTGGCGAGTCTCATGGTGCCGGACGTCGCGGTCAGCGATCCCGAGCAGCTGATATGGGACAGTGAGCTGGCCGAGCTGCTGCTCGCGGCTTTGGCCGAGCCGCACCCGGCCGAGGGCGAGCGGCGCTGACAAAATCGCCGGGAGCGACTTTACTGGGTTGCTCCAGGCAATGTTGTGGACGGGGTCGCCGGCCCGGAGGACTCGACGCCGGGACGGCGCCGTGCCTAGTGGCACGGCCGCGGCGAGGCGTCGTGCGTGTAAACTCGATCTCCTGCCGCAGTCCCGCGGCCAGGAGATACGCGTGCTCGAGCATCTCGACCGGCTGCCGCCGGACCCGATCCTTGGCCTCATGGCCGCCTTCCGCGCGGATTCCGACCCGCGCAAGGTAGATCTCGGCGTCGGTGTCTACCGCGACGATGCGGGGGAGACGCCGCTCATGAAGGCGGTGCGGCAGGCCGAGCAGGAGCTGCTCGCGCGGCAGACGACCAAGACCTACGTCTCGGCGGTTGGCAACGCGGGGTTCAACACGGCGATGGAACGGCTGGTGATGGGAGAGGGACACCCAGCGCTCGTTGCGGGGCGCCTGCGCACCATCCAGGCGCCGGGCGGGTGTGGCGCGCTGCGCCTCGGTGCGGAGCTCATCCGCGCGGCGGCAGCGGAGGCTGTCGTTCATGTCAGCACACCCACCTGGGCGAACCACGTGCCTCTGCTCTCGAACTGCGGGCTGAAGCTCGAGCGTTATCCCTATTTCGATCCTGTGACCGGCGGCGTGGCCTTCGATGCGATGCTCGGCGCTCTGGATCGCCTGCCACCGCGCTCGGTGGTGCTGTTGCATGCCTCGTGTCACAACCCGACGGGCGCGGACCTCGAGGACGGCCAGTGGCGCGAGCTGCTCGCGCTCGTGCACCGGCGCTCGCTGCTGCCATTCATCGACATCGCCTACCAGGGGCTCGGCGCGGGAGTGGTGGAGGATGCCTACGGGCCGCGGCTGCTCTGCGCGGAGCTGCCGGAGGTGCTGGTTGCGGTTTCGTGCTCGAAGAACTTCGGCCTCTATCGCGAGCGCACCGGCGCCCTGCACGTGCTGAGCGCGACACCTGCCGCAGCCGATGCGGCGCTCAGTCAGCTCGCGCGAATCGCGCGCGGCCTCTACTCCATGCCGCCGGACCATGGGGCGGCGATCGTGCATGCCATCCTCACGGAGGAGCGGCTGCGCGGGTCCTGGGAGGGAGAGCTCGACTCGATGCGCCTGCGGATCCAACAGCTGCGCACCGCGGCCGTGCAGCGCCTCGCCGAGACGTGCCCGCGCACGGACTTCGGCTTCATCGCGCGCCAGCGCGGGATGTTCTCTTACCTCGGTGTCGATCCGCACGCCGTCCGCGAGCTGCGGGAGCGGCATCATCTCTACATGCTGGATGACAGCCGGATCAACATTGCGGGATTGCGAATGGACAACATCGGATATTTCGCCGAGGCCGTCGCCAAGGTGGTCAGATCTCGATGAGACCGTCGGAGAGCTCAGGCGTCTCGTGGGGATCCGGCGGGTAATGCTCGGCCATTGCAGCGCCGCAGGCGCCGATCGCCTCGACGAAGCCATCCACCACCCGACCCTTGCGTACCTCGGCCACGAACGCCTCGACGATGCGCTTCCAGTGGGCTTCGCCGAGCTTCTCGTGAATCCCCTTGTCCGCCACGATCTCGACGTAGCGCTCCGCCAGCGAGACGAAGAAGAGCACCCCGGAGTGGTGCGGGGTGAGCTGCACGCCCTGGGTGTAGAACTGTGCCTTGGCGAGGCGGCTGGCGCGCGCGTGCTTCATGTGTGTGGGAATCAGCTTCAGATGCAGGCCCGGCACGGTGAGGAGCAGCACCGCCAGCACGATGAAGAGGAGCAGTTGCAGGTGATAGAGTTGCACCCAGCGCAGGGATACCCCGGCAAGCAGGCATGCACCGGGAAACAGCAGCGCGAGTATCGCCGCCCAGAGCAGCGGTAGCACGACGTAGTGGTCGCTCGCGTGCGCCACCACCGCCACGAACTCGCCGCTCGTGGTTTTCTCCGCCGCATGGATCGCCGCGGTGATCCGCGCCTTGTCGTTTGCCGAGAAGCGGATCATGCCTCACCAGCTACCGGAGGCGCCACCGCCCCCGAAGGATCCGCCACCGCCGGAGAATCCGCCGAAACCGCCACCGCCGAGGCCCCCACCCCCGAAGCCGCCACCGCCGCCGCTCAGCATGCCGAGGGCGAGCCAGCCCAGCCAGCCGCTCCCCCCGCCACCGTAACCGTATCCGCCACGCCCGAACAGCGCCCGCAGCAGCGGCAGGAATACGAAGAGCAGGATGAGGAACATGAGGAATCCGGTGCCACTGCGCTCACGGACCTGCTGGCGCTCGACGACCTGTTGATGGCCGCCCAGCACCGAGATGATGGCGTCGGTGCCCGCGACGATACCGCCGGCGTAGTCGCCCTTGCGGAAGCGCGGGACGATCACGTTGTGATAAATCAGGAAGCTTTGCGCGTCGGTGAGCGTGCCCTCAAGTCCGTACCCTACTTCGATGTCCACATGCCTCTCGGCCGCATCCACGATGAGCAGCACGCCGTTGTTCTTGCCCTTCTGGCCGATGCCCCAGTGACGTCCGAGCTGATAGCCGTAGTACCGGATGGGGTAGCCGTTGAGTGTTGGCAGCGTGACCACCACGAGCTGCGTTCCATTCGCCTGGGAGTAGGCGGCGAGCTTCTGCGAGAGCTGGTCGAACACGCCCGCGGGCAGCAGGTGGGCATCGTCCACCACCGGGCCGGTGAGCGCGGGAAAGGGCGGCATGCCGGCATCGAGGCCGTTCTGCGCCGCGGCGGCGGGCAGCGCCACCAGCACGAGCAGCGAGGCGAGCAGCCAGCTCAGGCCTTGGGCCGCGGATGCGCTCGATTTCACGCTCAGAACTGCACCTTGGGAGCCTGCTGCGCCTGCTCCGAAATCGTGAAGTTCTGTATCGGTTGGTAGCTGCTATAGAAAAGCGAGTGGTACCAGCGGCCCGGAATGGTGGTGAGCTCGGTATCGTACTGCTGCACCGCCAGAATGTAGTCGCGGCGCGCCACGGCAATCCGGTTCTCCGTGCCCTCCAACTGTGCCTGCAAGGTGAGGAAATTCTGATCAGCCTTCAGGTTGGGATAATTCTCGGTCACGACCATGAGGCGCGACAGTGCGCCACCAAGGGTCGCCTGGTTGCGCTCGAACGCCTGAAACGCCTTCGGGTTGGTGAGAATGTCGGATGGGATGCGGGTCTGTGTGACCTTGGCACGCGCCTCCGTGACCGCTTCGAGTACGCTCGCCTCGTGGGCGGCATATCCTTTTACCGTCGCCACCAGGTTCGGAATGAGATCGGTGCGCCGCTGATACTCGTTCAGCACCTGGCTCCAGGTTGCGTTGACCTGCTGCTTTTCGCTCGGAATGTTGTTGATGCCGCAACCGCTGAGAAGCAGCAGCGCGCCGGCCAGGGCAGCCCATTCGGCGCGCTTCAGATGACGATGGGGTCCGGACATGGACAAGCCTCACGATGTGACCGACCGTAGCTGACGCCCATCATAGCACCGCCCAAGGCTCCTCGGTCGGCGCCGACTCCAGTGGGGGGAGGGAAAATGCCTTCCTGAGGAGGTAGGATCCGCACCATGGGCAGCAGACGCAGGGGCCGTCCCCCTCACGACGATGTCCTCACGCCAGCCGAATGGCGGATCACTCACGCGGTTCAACATGGAATGAGCGACCGCGAGATCGCCGAGCGGCGCGGTATCAGCCGTGAGGGCGTCAAATTTCACGTCGACAACGTACGCGAGAAACTCGGTCTGCGAAGTCGCAAGGCGCTGCGCGGGTGGTTTCAGCCGCCGAAGGACAGCGCGCTGGCGCGACGGGGGAGAGACACCATGAAAGAGTTGGAGCTTGGGCCGATTGGCCAGATTTCCAGGACCGTCGGCGACGTCCAACGGGCGGAGCACTGGTACCGCGAGGTGCTCGGTCTGCGGCATCTCTATACGTTCGGGAAGCTGGCGTTCTTCGACTGCGGGGGCACACGGCTGTTTCTGACTCAGGAAGCGGCGCCGTCGGCTACGGAGTCGATCCTGTACTTTCGCGTCGATGACATCGTGCTCGCTCACCGGAAACTGCAGGACAAGGGCGTCGAGTTCATCAACGCTCCACACCTGATCCATCGACACGCCGACGGTGCCGAGGAGTGGATGGCTTTCTTCGAGGATCCCGAGGGACGCCCGCTCGCCATCATGTCACGGGTGGAGCCGTGAATCGAGCGGGAGGCTCGAATCGAATGGCTTCGTGGATAATCTGCGGTCGAAGACAAATACAGCCGCAGAAAACGGCGAGAATGCCACCGGAAGAATCGCTTTCACGAACGCGTACGGCACCAGAAGATATCCCAACATCAGGCTCAACGCACCGAATCGGCCGGTTCTGTAGAACTGCAGTCTCCTCCAGAATGTAAGCACGTGCCCGACGCGATCGGAGATCGTCAGGCGCAGCTTCCGCTCTCTGTTGATCGTCGTGGCGTCCCAGTCGGGATCGTAAAAACCCGCAATGTCCAACACGGCGGGAGGGAACAGCAGGCGCGCGGATTTCTTCAGGTTCCGATATGAGCCCTGCAGATCGCCCTTGAGTCGAAGCGCCCAGGACAACATGTACTGCGCGTAGGCGTCGCCCGTGCGCGCAGGTTCCTGACATAGCGAAACCGCGCGCTCGATATCGCGACTGCCGTCTTCTCTCAGCAGGAGGGCGTAGTAGCTCAGGATCGCGCAGGCCCAGGGGACATTCAAAGCGGCCAGGCGCTCCAGTTCAATCACGAAGGCGGCATGGGCTCGCTTTGTTTTCGGGATGTGGCGTTCGGCTACTGCCGGAATGTAGATGATTCCGTGGAAGTGCCAGCCGCGTTGCGATACGTGCTCGTAACGCGAGCGGATGCGAGCCCTGAACAGGCGTCGGCGCTTCCAGCTCCAGGCGGACAAGCCGGACTGCTTGGTCTCGTTATCTTGCGTCACGCTGTTTCGTCCCCACACGCGCGTCAATAATCGCATCCTGAAGCGCGGGACGGCAATACGCTCGATCCCGAGCACTGTGCGCCCTATGGCGTCCAGACGAGCCCGGCTGAAAGCAGAGCTGGAGTACCGAATTGGGAATTCAGGGCCTGGTACTCGACACGCAACGCGAACGCACCGAAGTGAAACTGGACTCCGCCTCCGTAGGCGAGGTCGGTCTCACCGGTAACCACTTTCCCGTAGACGTGTCCGACCGGAGTGCAAGCCCCGTTGTTGGTGTTGACCACGCATTCGTCCGGAAAATACCCGGCGTAGCTGTAAGAGGTGCGGAGGCGCGATGCGCCCACCTTGCCGAACAGCTCGAACCGCCAGGGCAGAGGCAGGTAAGCGACGGCAAACGCCGCGGTGGCGGACGAATGTCCGTTGGCGCCATCGAAGAAATCGGGTTCGACGGGCTGACCGTCATAGGTGTCGGATGGGTCGAATACCGACCAGCGCGTCCCAGCCGACCCCGTGCCGAGTGGCAGATTGACCGCCACCTCCTCCTCCATAAGGATCCTGGAAATTATTCTGGAGGTTGGCGTGACCGAGCTCTGCCCCCGCATAGAACCCGAGCGGATCTTCCGCGGCCGTCGCGGCTGTTGCACCGGCAAACGCGATGAAGGCCAACGCCGCTGCAAGAGTCGCAGACCATCGATGAACCATACCTGGTCTCCATATCGATAGTCGATTGTAGCACGGCCGCGCAGCCGCCGAGCTCGGGGCTGCGAACGTACGCCCTGGCGTTTCCCGAGGCTCAGTGATTCCCCGGCGCCTCCGGCGCGCTCTTGCGCTCCAGCGTCACGAACGTCAGGGCGTAGGCGTTGCGCTCGTCCGCGGGGTGGCTCTGACACTCGACGTCGGCCCACTGCGTGGGGTCGAAATCCGGGAAGAAGGTGTCGCCTGCAAACTCCGCGTGCACCAGCGTGAGATAGATGCGACGCGCGAACGGCATCAGCAGCCGATAGATTTCCGCGCCGCCGATCGCGACCAGCTCCTCGGCGTCGCGCGCGCAGCTCAACGCCTGCCCGAGCGAGCGCACGACGACCACGCCCTCGGCACGCCACTCCCGGTCGCGCGTCAGGACGAGATTCGTGCGTCCCGGCAGCGGCCTGCCGATTGACTCGTAGGTCTTGCGGCCCATCAGCAGGTGCTTGCCCATGGTCAGCGCCTTGAAGCGCTTGAGGTCGTCCGGCAGCCGCCAGGGCAGGCCGTTGTCGCGTCCGATCGCGCCGTTCTCCGCCATCGCGACCACGAGAGAGATGAGCGGTTGCTGCAGGATCATGAGGGCGGCCGCCGAGGCGGGATGTCAGATCTCGACCACGGTGTTGAGGATGACCACCCCGCGGAACGGCATGCGGAAGAACTCCGCCGCCTGCGTGCTGTGGCGCTGCATCCAGGCGAAGAGCCGCCGCTGAAGACCTTTCCATCCCGGCAGCGGTCGCGCGCGCACCACGTGCTGACCGACGAAGAATGAGCTGTCCTCCCCGAAGACCCTGAGGCCTCTCGCCCGGCAGGACTTCAGCGCCTCACCGACATCGGGCGTCTCCATGAAGCCGAACCGCGCATTGACGAGGTAGACACCCGGCAACGTCTCCTCGATCTCCACCCGCCGCACCGGGTCCTGGCGGGGAGTGCGCATGACTTCGACATTGAGAATGAACATCCGCTCGTGAACGACGCCGTTGTGCTCGATGTTGCGAATCAGCGCCGAAGGCACCAGCTGCGGGTCGCTGGCGAGAAACACTCCGGTCCCCGGGACGCGCCGCGCCCCGGCGATCAGCTTCGGCAGCTCGGCACGGGGAACCGCCATCTTGGCGAGCGCCGCCCGCAGCTCCAGCCGTCCGCTGCGCCAGGTCATGAAGACCACGAACAGCATCGCCGCCAGGGTGAGCGGAATCCAGCCACCGGTCGGCACCTTGGTCATGTTGCCGAGAACGAAAACCGCGTCAACCGCCATCATGAGGCCGAAGAGGCCCCCTACGGACCACTTCGACCAGCTCCATTGGGTCGCCGCGACGAAAGACCCGAGAATCGTCGTCACCAACATGGTACCGACCACCGCCGCTCCATACGCGCCCGACAGGGCGTCCGATGAGCCGAAGCCGATGACGAACGCAATCACCGCGATGAACACCAGCCAGTTGACGACCGGCACGTAGATCTGGCCGTGCTCGGTCGCGGAGGTCTGCAGCACCCGGATGCGCGGCAGGAGATCGAGCTGCACGGCCTGTCTCGCCATGGAGAACGCGCCGGTGATGACCGCCTGCGAGGCGATGACCGACGCGGCCGTGGCCAGAATCACCATCCAGGGCAGCGCCGCGGCGGGCACCATGAGATACAGTGCGTGCGGGAGTAGTTTCCCATGCGCGAGCAGGATCGCACCCTGCCCAAAGTAGTTGAGGATGAGCGCGGGCCACACCAGCGCGAACCAGGCGATCCGCACCGGCTCCTTGCCGAAGTGACCCATATCCGCATACAGCGCCTCGCCGCCCGTGACGGCGAGGAACACCGCGCCGATGATCGCGAGCGCCACACCCGGGCGATGCGTGAGCAGCTCGACGCCGTAAACGGGATTGACCGCCTCCAACACGACCGGATCGTGCCGGATTGCCGCGGCGCCGGTGAACCCGATCACCACGAACCAGACCACCATGACCGGGCCGAAAAGACTGCCGACGCGCGCCGTGCCTCGCCGCTGATAGGCGAAGAGGCCTACGATCACACCGACGGTGATTGGAACGACCGAGGACTTGAAGGAGGGGTTCAGCACCTCCATGCCTTCGACCGCGCCCAACACCGAGATGGCCGGTGTTATGAGAGAGTCACAGAAGAAGAAGGCCGTGCCGGCGAGCGCCAGCCACACGACGACCCGCGCCCACAGGCTGCCGGCGACGATCTGCCGCTGGGCCAGGGCAAACATCGCGAGTATGCCGCCCTCGCCCTCGTTGTCCGCCCTCATGATGACGGTGATGTATTTGACGGTGACTGAGATCGTCAGCGCCCACAGGATCAACGACAATGCGCCCAGCACCACCTCGGCGTCGAAGTGGCCGGCCTGCTTCAGGGTCTCATCGAGGGCGTACAGCGGGCTCGTGCCGATGTCGCCGTAGACGACGCCGAGCGCACCGATGACCGCGGTCAGGTTCCAGCGACGGGACTGGCTCATGAGATGTACGCCGCGTGCCTTCAGCGGCGTCGCGCGGGTTTGCGGGCGGTCCGGCGCGGACGTTTGGCGCGCGCTTGCCGGCTCCGTTTCGCCGCCGCCTCGTTCCTCCCCGGTTCGCGCGGGCGCCGTCGGACTCGCGCCGGGGGGGCGGGCGGCGAAAGCATGGTGCCGCGGCAGCCGGAGGAGCCGCAGCGACAGGCAAACACCTCTTCTATGCCGGGAGGGTCGTCGGCCTCGCGTTGGATCCGATAGTCGTAGGTCATCTCCTCGCCGGGCTCGATGGTGCGAGTGGCCTCGATGAACACCCGCCGGCTCTCGATCACCGACTCGCAGTTGGGACTGCAGGAATGATTGAGAAACCGAGCCTCGTTGCCGGCGACTCCGGCGTCGATGACCGTCCTCGAATCGACGATGAAGAGGAATGTATGGGCGTCGTTCGGCGCTTTGCTCTCGTAGCGCCGGTCGGCTTCCTCGTGTGACACTCGCTCCCCCAGATACTCGATGATTCGGGCGCCCTTGCGGATGCGGCGCAGCGCGAAGGCGCCCTTGCCATGAACGGGGGAGCTGCGCACCTCGAAAAGGGGGGGCTGCGCCATGTCAGACCGCCACCTTCGCGGCAATGGCGGGATGATGCTGGTAGTCCGCGAACTCGAAGTCCTCGAAGGTGTAGTCGAACAAGGTGGCGGGGCGGCGCCGGATCCCGAGTCGCGGCGGCGGGAACGGCGCGCGCGCAAGCTGCACTCTCGCCTGCTCCAGATGATTGAGATAGAGGTGACAGTCCCCGCCCGTCCAGATGAGCTCGCCGGGCTCGAGGTCGCACTGCTGCGCGAACATGTGGGTGAGCAGCGCGTAACTCGCGATGTTGAACGGCACGCCGAGGAAGACATCGGCGCTGCGCTGATAGAGCTGACAGGACAGTCGGCCTTTGGCCACGTGGAACTGAAAGAGCGCATGGCAGGGCATGAGGCGCATCTGCTCGAGCTCGCCCACGTTCCAGGCGCTCACCAGGATGCGGCGCGAGTCGGGATTGCCACGCAGCAGCTCGAGCGCCGCTCGGATCTGATCGATGCTGCGCCCATCGGGCGCGAGCCATGCCCGCCACTGCTTGCCGTAAACCGGCCCGAGCTCGCCACGCTCATCGGCCCACTCGTCCCAGATGGTGATCCCCTGATCGTGCAGCCAGGCGATGTTGGTGTCTCCCCGCAGAAACCAGAGCAGCTCGAGGATGACTGAGCGCAGATGGATACGCTTGGTGGTGACCAGCGGAAATCCGCGCGACAGGTCGAAGCGCAGTTGCTCGCCGAAAAGCGACAGCGTCCCGGTGCCCGTGCGGTCACCCTTGCGCGCGCCGCTTTCCAGGATGCGGCGCATCAGATCCAGGTACGGCTTCATCGCGCGCGACTCAGTGCGCGGTGGCGAAGTTGCCCGAGCGCGCGCGAGCGCTGCAGGCGTAGGTGAGTAAGGCGCCGCCGACCAGAATCATGGGCAGCGACAGCACCTGGCCCATGGTGAGCCAGCCCCAGGCGAGGTAGCCGATCTGCGGGTCCGGCATGCGCACGAACTCGGCGAGGAATCGAAAGATGCCGTATAGCAGCAGGAAGAGCCCCGAGGGGGCCAGTCGCGGGCGCGGTCTTGCCGTAAACCACCACATCAGGGCGAAGAGCACGATCCCCTCGAGACAACCCTCGTAAAGCTGCGATGGCTGGCGGACCTCGCCGTGATAGAGAAAGCCCCAAGGGAGCGTAGTCACCTTGCCCCACAGCTCGCCGTTGATGAAGTTGCCCATGCGGCCGAAGAACAGGCCGGGCTCCGGCAGAGGGGCCGTGAAGTCCAGAACATCGCCGAAGCTGCGGCCGCGCCGCCGCGCGAATATCCAGAGCGCGATGAGCGCGCCGACCAAGCCGCCGTGAATGGACATGCCCCCGTCCCAGACCTCGATCGGGTACCACGGGTTCTGCGCCGTCCAGAAGCTGAGCCCGTAGATGAGGACATAACCCACGCGGCCCCCCAGAATGCCGCCGATCATCCCGAAGAAGATGAGGTCATCGACATCCACCGGCTTCCAGGTCGAGCCCGGGCGGGCCGCGCGCCAGCGCCCGAGCAGCCACGCGGTGGCGAACCCGAGCAGGTACATGATGCCGTACCAGTGCACCTTGATCGGACCCAGCCGAAAGGCGATCGGGTCGATGTTCGGGTATACGATCATGGCGGCGAAGTTTAGCCGACCTCGCGCGTGACGCGGCAGAAGAAAGCCTTGAGGTAGCGCGTTTCCGGGATGGCCGGATGAACGGGATGGTCGGGGGACTGGCCGCCGGACTCGAGGATCTGCACGAAACGGCCACAGTGGCGGGCCGCCGTCTGAATCGCGCTCACGAGCTCCTCGGGCGCGAGATGATACGAGCAGGAGCAGGACACGAGCAGCCCCTCGCCCTCGATGAGGGCGAGCGCGAGTTGATTGAGCTTTCGATAGGCGGCCTGCCCCTGTGGGATGTCCTTCTTGCGCTTGATGAAGGCGGGCGGATCGAGCACCACGACCTCGAAGCGCTCACCCCGCTCGTGGAGCGCCTTCATCGCCTCGAACGCGTCCGCTCGAATCGTCTCCAGCGCGACGCCGTTTGTCTGCGCATTGCGCCGGGCGAACTCGAGCGCAGTCTCCGAAGAATCGATGCAGCTCGCCGCCGCGGCCCCCGCTTTGAGAGCAGTGATACCCCAGGCGCCCGCATAGCTGCAAACGTCGAGAACCCGAGCGCCAGGCCAGAGATAGCGAACCATGCGCGAGCGGTCATGAGTCTGGTCATAGAACCAGCCGGTCTTCTGACCGTGTGCCAGCGGCGCCGCAAAGCGCAGGCGGCCCTCGAGGGCGGTGATCTGCGGGGGAACCTCGCCGAAGGCGGCTTCGGCGAGCTGCGGCAGATGCTCGAGCTGGCGCGCGGCGGAATCGTTCTTCCAGTAGAGCGCCGCCGGCGACAGCAGGGCGCGCGCCGCCTCGCTGACGGTTTCCTTCAACGCCTCCATGCCGGCGGTTGCGATCTGGCCGACGAGCAGATCGCCATAGCGATCCAGGACCAGTCCCGGCAGACCGTCGGACTCGCCGAACACCAGGCGATAGTAGGGCTCGCGGTAGAGTCGCTCCCGCAGCGCCAGTGCCGCGCGCAGCCGCTCATCGATGAGCTCGCGCCCCACGGCCTGGGCGGGATTCCTGCTCAAGATCCGGGCGCAAATGAGCGCGTGTGGATTGACGTAAGCGTGTCCGAGAAACTGGCCGCGCTGGGACCTCACCTGCGCGAGATCGCCCGGCGCGAACGTCGCCAGCGGCGTCGCATCGGCATCGATCTCATTGCTGAAGACCCACAGGTGCCCCGAGGACAGGCGGCGCTCTTCGCCGCGTTTCAGGCGCAGCTCGCGGGCGCCGCCGGTGTCGGCGCGTGGAGAGGGGGAAGGCGCGCTCAAGAGAGGTTCGACCGAGGTTTTTGGCGGCGGGCAGTATACAGAATCAACGATGAGGGTATTCTTCCTTGCTGCATGGAGACTGGACACCGGAACCCGGACGGGAGCCCGAGATACACGAACCGGCTGATTGCCGAGACCAGCCCCTACTTGCGCCAGCACGCGCACAACCCCGTCGATTGGTATCCGTGGGGCGAGGAGGCCTTCACGCGGGCGTTGCGAGAGCACAAGCCCGTCCACCTCAGCGTCGGTTATGCCGCATGCCACTGGTGCCACGTGCTGGCCGCCGAAAGCTTCGAGGACGAGGCGACGGCGCAGGTGCTGAATGAGCTCTATGTCAACGTCAAGGTGGACCGGGAGGAGCGGCCGGACGTCGATCGGATCTATCAGATCGCGCAGCAGATGCTGACGCAGCGCTCCGGTGGCTGGCCGCTCACCATGTTCCTGACACCGGATGACCGGCGGCCGTTCTTCGGTGGCACGTATTTCCCCAAGCAGGCGCGTTTCGGGCTGCCCGCATTTCGCGAATTGCTGCTGCGCGTGGCCCAATACCATCGCGAGCACGAGGGGGAGCTGCGGCAGCAGAACGAGGCGCTGATGTCGGCCTTCGCCGAGCTCGAGCCGCCTGCGCCGCAGGCGACGGTCGCGCTCAGCGACGCGCCGCTGCGCGCCTGCCGTCAGGTGCTCGAGCGGACGTTCGATCCCCGCTACGGCGGCTTCGGCGCAGCGCCGAGATTTCCGCACGCGGGCTCGCTGGAGTTGCTGTTGCGGCAGTGGCGCGCCGGTGCCGAGGGGGACACCCCGGACCTGCACGCGCTGTACATGGCGGGGCTGAGCCTGCGACGCATGGGGGATGGCGGCATCAACGATCAGCTCGGCGGCGGGTTCTGCCGCTACTCCGTCGATGAACAGTGGATGATTCCGCACTTCGAGAAGATGCTCTACGACAACGCAAGCCTGCTGGCGGTCTATGCCGGGGCTTACGTGGCGACGGGCGATGCGTTCTACGGCAAGGTCGCTGCCGAGACGGCCGGCTGGGTGCGGCGCGAGATGCAGTCGCCAGAGGGCGGCTATTACTCGAGCCTGGATGCCGACTCGGAAGGACACGAGGGCAGGTTCTATGTCTGGGAGCGGGATGAGGTCCGCGCGGCGCTGACGACGGAGGAGTACGCGGCGTTTGCTCCCCGCTACGGACTCGACCGCGAGCCCAACTTCGAGGACCGCTGGCATCTTCACGTCTTTCGCTCGGTGGAGGATATCGCCGCCAGCCTCGGCTGCTCGCCCGAGAGCGTCGAATCGACGCTGAGCTCGGCGCGCCGGAAGTTACTCCGGGTCCGCGATCACAGAGTTCGTCCCGGACGCGATGAGAAGATCCTCGCCTCCTGGAACGGGCTGATGATTCGCGGCATGGCCGTTGCGGCGCGGGCGCTCGAGCGCGCGGAGCTGGCGGAATCGGCGGGCCGCGCCCTTGATTTCGTGCGGCGCGCGCTCTGGCGCGACGGCAGGCTCCTTGCAACCTACAATGATGGTCGTGCGCATCTCAACGCGTATCTCGACGATTACGCGTATCTCGCCGATGCGGTGCTGGAGTTGCAACAGGTTCGATTCCGGGCCGATGAGCTGCAATTCGCCCGCGAGTTGCTGCAGGTGATCCTGCGGCACTACGCCGATGATCGCACCGGCGGCTTTTTCTTCACTTCCAATGACCACGAGCAGCTGATCCATCGCCCGAAGTCCTTCGGCGACGACGCCACACCCGCGGGAAACGGTGTCGCGGCCTACGTGTTGCAGCGGATGGGTCATCTTCTCGGGGAAACCCCTTATCTGGATGCCGCGGAACGGACGCTGCGCGCGGCGTGGGCCATGATGGAGAAGCACCCACAGGTCCACACGAGCCTGCTCATCGCCCTCGAGGAGCTGCTGAATCCTCCGCAGATCGTCGTGCTGCGCGGCGATCCCGAGGTCATCGGCTCATGGCGGCGCGAGCTCGCGAAGCTCTACTCGCCGCGGCGGCTCGTGCTCGCCGTACCGGCGGAGGCCTCCAGCCTGCCGCCCGGCATCGCGCAGAAGACCCCGCGGGGACCGGTCGTGGCCTACCTGTGCCGCGGAAGTGTTTGCGGCGAGCCCATCGGCTCGTTCGCTGCCCTCACCGAAGCGCTACGATAACAGCTCCACTGCCCCGCCGATCGCCGCCGTGTTGATGGTGAGGGTCCGCTCGTTGGCGAAGCGCTGCAGGTAATTGGGTCCCCCGGCCTTCGGGCCGGTTCCCGAGAGACCCTGACCGCCGAAGGGCTGTACGCCGACGACGGCGCCGATCATGTTGCGGTTGACATACGTGTTGCCGACCGGCAGTGCGCGGAACGCGTAATCCGCCAGGCTCTCGAGGCGGCTGTGCACGCCGAGCGTCAGGCCGAAGCCCGTGGAACGTATGGCTTCCAACACCTGCGGAAGACGATCGGCGCGGTAGCGGAACACGTGCAGTATCGGACCGAACTCCTCGGTCTTCAGCTGATCGGGCGCGTTGAGCTCGATCAGTCGCGGACCGAAGAAGTGGCCGCTCCGCTCGCACCGCTCGACCGGACAGGCGTACAGGACCTTCGCCTCTCGAGCCATCCGCTCGGCGTGTCTGGCCAGGCGCTGGCGCGCGTCCGTGGAAATGACGGGGCCCACGTCCGTTGCCGGATCGGCGGGATCGCCGAGCCGCAGACACCTCATCGCCCCGATCAGCATCTCGAGAACTCGCTCCGCGATCTCCTCCTGCACGTAAAGCACGCGCAGCGCCGAGCATCGCTGCCCGGCGCTGGTGAACGCCGAAGCGATCACGTCATCGACGACCTGCTCCGGGAGCGCCGTGGCATCGACGATCATCGCATTCACCCCGCCGGTCTCGGCGATGAGCGGGATGATCGGGCCGTCACGCCCGGCGAGGGTACGGTTGATGGTCGCGGCCGTCGCCGTGGAGCCCGTAAATGCGACGCCGGCGAGCGCCGGGTGAGAGAGCGCGCTCCTGCCAAAGAGCGGTCCGTCGGCCGGCGCAAGCTGCAACACATCGCGCGGAATCCCGGCCTCGTGCAGCAGGCGCGTCATCGCGTGCGCGATGAGCGTGGTGGCTGGCGCGGGCTTGGCAACGACCGCATTGCCGGCCATGAGGGCCGCGGTGATCTGCCCGGTGAAGATCGCGAGCGGAAAGTTCCAGGGGCTGATGCAGGCGAAGACGCCCCGACCCTGGTAGGAAAGCAGATTCCGCTCCCCCACCGGACCGTCGAGCGGCCGCGGAGCCGCGAACAATTCCCGGCCGCGCTCGGCGTAGTAGCGGCAGAAGTCCGCCGCCTCGCGAATCTCGGCGACCGCATCGGGCAGCGTCTTCCCGGCCTCGCGGACCAGCAGGTGAAGAAACAAGCCGCGGCGGCTTTCCAACAGGTCCGCGCCCCGCTCGAGACAGGCCGCGCGCTGCCCGGCGGGTGTCGCATCCCACGCCTTTTGGGCACGTGCGCAGGTTCTCATCGCGCCCGCGATCTCCGCCTCGCTCGCATCGCGCGTCAGTCCCACGGTTTGCGCCGCATCGGCGGGGGAGAGCACCGGCACGCCGGGCTCGACCGCCTCGCCCTGACTGAGAATCGGGCCGCCGCGGCAGGCGACCGTCGCGGCCGCGCCGAGCTCGGCCTGAAGCGCCGCGAGGTCGACCGGATTGCCGAAATCCGCGCCCAGGGAATTGCGCCGCGAGCGGTAGAGCTCCCGCGGCTCGCGCAGCGGCGTGGGCCGGCCCTCGCCCGAAGCCGCGCCGGCTTCGGCGGAGTTGGGAATGATATCGCCCATGATTTGACCCACGACCTGCTCCACGGGAATGTCTTTGTTGAGGAAATGGTGCACGAAGGATGTGTTGGCGCCGTTCTCGAGCAGCCGGCGCACGAGGTAAGGCAGCAACTCCTCGTGGGTACCGACCGGCGCGTACACGCGCACCGGCGGCAACTCGGATACGTCCGCGCGAACCGCCTCGAAAAGCGCCTGCCCCATGCCGTGCAGACGCTGGAACTCGTAGACCGCGCCCTGCGGCGCCATCGCCATCACCGCCGATACCGTCAGCGCGTTATGCGTGGCGAACTGCGGATAAATCAGCTCGGGCGAGGCGAAGAGCCGCCGCGCGCAAGCGAGATAACTCGCATCGGTCGCGGTCTTGGAGGTATATACGGGGAAGCTGTCGAGCCCGCGCTCCTGGGCGCGCTTGATCTCCGCATCCCAGTACGCGCCCTTGACCAGCCTCACGGACATTCGCCGACCGGTCCGCGCGGCGAGCTCGGCGACCCACTCCAGCACCAGCGGCGCGCGTCTGCCGTAGGCCTGGACGGCAAGACCGAGCCCGTCCCACCCTCGCGTATCGGCATCGCGCGCCATTGCCTCGAGCACATCGAGCGAGACATCGAGCCGGTCCGCCTCCTCCGCATCGATCGTCAGACCGATCCCGGCGCCGCAGGCGCGGCGCGCGAGCGCGAGCATCCGGGGAACGAGGTTCTCGATGACCCTCGGATGCTGCATCAGCGAATAACGCGGCTCGAGCGCCGAGAGCTTCACCGAGATGCCCGAGCGCCGGTGAACGGCGTCGGCGCGCGGCGCGCGCAGCGCCTCGATCGCGCGCGCGTACGCGGCCAGATAGCGCTCGGCGTCGGTATCCGAGCGCGCGCCTTCGCCGAGCACGTCGAATGAGCACAGCGAGAGCTCGGGGTCCCGTCGCCCGCGCGCCAGCGCCGACTCGATCGACTCACCGACGATGAACGCGCGGCCCATCATCCGCATGGCTCGCCCGAGTGCGCCACGCACGATGGGCGTCGCCACTGGCGCCAGCAGCGGCCGGCGCGGGCTTTCCCCGAGTGCCCCCGGAAACGCCTCGGGCAACAAACGGCTCGCGAGGCCGAGCAATGCCAGGCTCAGCCGCACGGTGAGGTCGGAGCTGCTGGGACCCGCTTCCCGCAGCGCGGCGAGCCGCTCGGCGATCAGGCGATCGGCGCACCCCTGATCCGGCGTGCGCAGCAGCGCTTCGGCCAGGCTCATGAGCGCCTTGCCCTGGCGGCTATCGAGGGGGAACTGATCGAGGAGCGACTCCGCAAGGGGCCGGGAGCGCGCTCGCTCGCGCGCCACTTCGACCCAGCGCGCGGCGCGGCTGCGGGCGGCCTCCAGGGTGCTTCTCAGAGGGAGGAGCGCCGCGCGCAGCTCCTCGATCGCATCCGCCTCGGGGCGCAGCGTAGCCGCGCGCATGCGCGCCCGCAGAGCGCCGAAGTCGCCTGCCTGGGCCGCAAGGGGTGCACGGGTCTCGGGTATCGCGGCCATGATGGTCAGGTTTGCCCAGAGGGCTAGTCGATTGTGCTTATTCTAGTATTTCAGGTAGAGGATATTTTTACGTTTTGGCGTTATTGGCAGTAAACTTAACTGCCGTGGCCGCTAAAACTCCCGCCTCGCAGCACAACTCCCCGGCCGCCGCCGAGCGACGGCTCGATCGGATAGACCGCAAGCTTCTCGCTCGACTTCAGCAGGACGGGCGTATCCCGGTCTCGCAGCTCGCGCGCGAGGTCAATCTGACGGTCACGCCGACGCTCGAGCGGGTGCGGCGGCTCGAAGCCGGCGGTTTCATCGATGGCTATTTCGCGCGCCTCAATCCGCGCAAGCTCGGGCTCGGGCTATTGGCGTACGTCGAAGTTTCGCTCGATCGCACGACCCCCGAGGCGTTCGATCACTTCAAGGAGGTGGTACGGGCCCACGATGAGATCATGGAATGTCACATGGTCGCCGGCGGCTTCGACTACCTGCTCAAGGTGCGCGTCAAGGACATGGAGACCTACCGCACCCTGCTCGGTGACACCATCGCATCCGTGCGCGGCGTGCAGCAGACACATACCTATTTCGTGATGGAGGAAGTCAAATCAACTCATGCGATCGTGGTGCCGGAGTCATAGCGAGACAGACTGGAGCATGGCGGTGTCTGCGGTCTCAATCGTCGCCGCAGATCAAAGTCCAGGAGCGATCTCCAAACGATCCTGCGATAACCCACGCCGAAGCGGCCAACACCAGGGTGACGACGAACTCCGACCATTGATGTTCCGCCGGCATCGCCCATTTGGGCCGGGGCTGCGCGAAAAAGCTGGGTAGCCAGACCAAAAGGCCGAATAAGCTCATCATGATCGCTTCGAGGGTTGCGGCTAGGCGGGGAAGTATCCCAACGATGATGGCAAGTCCCGCGGCGAGGTGACCGAGTCCCGTGAAGTAAGCGAGTCCCAGGTGAGCAGGCAGCCACGCAGGCACCATGCCGGCGGTGTAATCGGCATAGACGAAGTGTGACCATCCGTAGAAGACGCAGGCGAGGCCAAACAGAACCTGTGCTGCGCGCACGGTTCCCTCGCGGGCGACGGGCACCGCGGATTCCCGCGACCGCCGATGCAAGGTTTCGTAAAGGATCCATGCGGCGACAAGTGGCGTCATGGCTTCGAAAAATGCATACCAGGCGCCGATGCTGAGCGGTTTGGAGAGGATCAGCGGCACCGAAATTGCAGCTCCGACCGCCTGGTAGGCGCCGATCGTCAACACGCTCGGCAAGACCGCGCGCGGCAAGCAAAGTCCGGCGCTCGCGGCCAGGAGGGTCACGGCGGATATGTAAACCCATATCTGCCGCCCGGGAATCGAGGCAAGCAAGGACTGCCCTCCCCAGGCGAAATCGCCGTATGCGAGGCTCCAGATGGCGAGGCTCGCCGACGCAACGGCGAACAAGCCCAGGCAGGGTCGGGAGGCGCGCATGCTACGCAGGTGCCTCCTCAGTGGTGCACGGTGAGCAGCGGCAAAAAGATGAAGCTGCAGTCCCCGATCCAGTGCGCCAGCATGTTGGCCCAGATGTTGCCGCGCCAGAGGTAAAGAACCGTCAGCACCGCGCCGCCGTAGGCGGCCACGATCAGTTGCGGGGCGCCCCAGGAGGTGAGATGGGCGAACGTGAATACGGCCAGGCTGATGAGACCCGCGAGCCAAGCGCTGCCAGTCCACTCCTTGAGCCGTTCGATCGAATAGCCGCGAAACAGTATTTCTTCGCACACCGCCGCGCGCGTGACGAGCGCGACCCGGTATGCAATCGGCGCTCCGATGATCGAGCGGTACGTGGCGAGGTCGATCTTGAGGTGCAGCGCCGGAAAGACGATCCCATCGAGGATGCCGGCGCCCACGAACAGGGCAATGCCGAAGATCAGACCCCATCCGAGATCCGATCCGCGCGGGGTGCGAAAACCGATGGAGCTGAGCGAGCGATGCTCGGCGGCGAGCACATAAAGCAGAAGCACGAGCACCGCGGCCCACCAGAGGATCTCTCCGCCCCAGTGATTCCCCGGAAGGACATGGGTGTCGCCCCAGTGCGCGAGCGGCAGAAAGCCAACGCCCAACGCAAATATCAGGCCGATGAGTGTCAGAGCCCGATGCTGCGCGCGCCATTTAGTCATCGACTCCCCCAGTGTTGTATGGGTTGTGCTCTTCGGTTGAGTTTAGCACCACCGCGGCAGTCCCTCAGGCCAGATGCTGCGCAATCAGCGCCCGTGCCAGATCAAAATCCACCCTCCCGGGCGCGCTCCGGTCATCCAGCGTTTCGAGGATCCGCTCCTGCACCGTCCCGCGCCGCAGCGCCTCGGCGTACGAGATCTCCGGGTGGAACATGACCATGGAGTATCGCGGGATGAAGCGATCGGGAAAGCGGCGCTCGAGCTCCATGGCGAGCGCTTTGTGGCGAAGGTAGACCGGATCGCGCACCGTATCGCGCATCTCGATGTAGTTCTCGAGCGCCATCTGCGCGATCGCGGTGGTGTCGGGAAGGCGGCAGCGCTCGAAATCCGCGAACAGTGTGTCCCAGCTCTCGTGACGATCGAGGAGACTCTCGAGCACCAGACAATCCTCGAACGCCGCGTTCATGCCCTGGCCGTGGAAGGGCACGATGGCGTGGGCGGCGTCCCCGAGGAGCATCACCCGGCCGCCGATGCGCCAGGGGCGGGCGTGGATCGTGCCGAGCTGGCCCTGGGGATGGGCCGTGAATTCCCCGAGGAGATGCGGCATGAGTCGCACCGCGTCTGCGAACTGGCTCTCGAACAGCGCCCGAACTTCCTCGGGACTCGTGAGGGAGTCGAAACCGTCCGGACCGCTGCGCGCCAGGAAGAGCGTCGCCGTGAAGCTGCCATCGGTGTTGGGCAGGGCGATGAGCATGAAGCCACCGCGTGGCCAGATATGGAGCGCATGAGGCTCCAGCGCGTGGCGCGCGTCTCGTGCCGGGATGGTCAGCTCCTTGTAATCGTGATCCAGCCGGTCTTCCCGCACGCTGAGGAGTCCCGCGCGGGCGAGGCTCGAGCGAATGACCGATCCGGCGCCATCGGTCGCGATGCTCGATGCAAACGGTATGGCGCACTCGCTCGCCGTAGCCTCGTCGCGGAAGCGCAGGGTGCCGGTTTCGGGCAGAGCTGCCAGGCAGGTGTGTCGGAACCGCAGGCGCACCCGCGGGTGTCGCGACGCCGCCTCGATCAGCACGCGGTTGAGGTCGGCGCGGCTCACGGAGTAGATGACCTCGTCCTGGCGCTGACCGTACGGTTGCAGCTGCACCTCACCGGAGAGCGAATGGACCATCCGTCCGCGCATCGGAATGAGGAGCGGACGGATGCGCTCCATCATCCCTGCACGCTCGAGCGCGACGATGCCACGGGCGGCGAGAGCGAGGTTGATGGATCGGCCGCGCTCGCCGGCCGTGGATCGTGGATCGGGCCGGCGCTCGTACAGGTCGATCGCGAATCCGCGGCGCGCCAGCAGCACGGCGAGGAGCGCGCCCGCGAGACCGGCGCCGACGATGTTGATCGGTCGATCGTCCTGAGGCTTCACGGCTCGCGGCGCAGCGCCTGCGCGAGCGCCTCAGCGCCGCGGAAGACGTCCACGAAGCTGTTGTAAAGGGGAACAGGTGCGAGTCGCATGGTGTCGGGCTCGCGCCAGTCGCCGATGGCGCCCTGCGCGGTCAAGGCGTCGAACACGCGCTGGCCACGCCCTTGTGGGCCGGCAATCCGGAGCGAGAGCTGACAGCCGCGCGCGCCGACGCCGCGCGGGGTGATGAGCGCGACGTCGGGCGCGAGCCGGTCCAGCAGATATTCCAGATAACCGGTGAGCACCAGGGATTTCCGCCGCAGCCTGGGCAAACCCGCCTGAGAAAAGAGCGCCAGGGAGGCGATGAGCGGCGCGGCCGAGAGGATGGGCGGGTTGCTGATCTGCCAGCCCGCGGCGCCGGGTGCGGCGCGGAACTCGGGCCCCATCCGAAAGCGCGTCGCCGTCTCATGTCCCCACCATCCGGCGAGGTGCGGTCGCTCGTGCCGCTCGTGCACGAAGCCGCCGCCGATGGCTCCCGGACCGCCGTTCAGGTACTTGTAGCTGCACCAGACGGCGAAGTCGGCCTCGATGTCGTGAAGGGCGAGCGGTAGGTTGCCGATGGCGTGGGCGAGATCGAATCCGGCGATACACCCTGCGCGATGGGCGGCACGTGCGATCCGCCCGAGATCGAAGGCCTGACCGGTCCGGTACTGCACGCCGGGCCAGAGGACGAGCGCCACGCTGGCACCGTGCTCCTCGAGGTAAGCCTCGATCGATTCCTCCGGGATCGTATCCGTGCCTACGGGAGGAAGGAGTTCCACGAGCGTCTCCTCGGGATCGAGCCCCCGCCAGGCGATCTGGGAGGCCACGGCGTGCCGGTCGGAGGAGAATGCACCCGCCTCGATGAGAATGCGGCGACGCTCGCCGCTCGGCTGATAGAACGCCGCGAGCAGCAGATGCAGGTTGACGGTCAGCGAGCTCATCGCCACGACTTCGCCGGGGCGGGCGCCCACGAGACTTGCGAGACCCTCGCGCAGGTTCTCGTGGTAGGGAATCCAAGGCCGCCGCGCGTGCTCGTGCCCGAGGACGGCGAGCCGTGCCCAGTCCTCGAGCTCCTCGAGGACGAGCGCGCGGGCGCCGAGCGGCATGAGTCCGAGCGAGTGCCCGCACAGGTACACGAGCGGCTCTGCGCCCCGATTGCGCGGCAGCGCAAACCGCTCCCGAAAGCCCCGCAGCGCGTCGGCCTCATCCAGACTGCGGGCAAACTCGAGTGTCGGCTCGTAGGTCATAGGAGCGGATAGAGCAACGGCCGGCTGGGTACGGCATCACCGTTGATCGCCGGCACCTGCAACTGCAGAAAATACGGCCCGTCCGCGGCCTCGTCCGGGATGTACGCGAACTCCGTGAGCGTGCACTGCGGGCGCTGCGCGCGCTCGAGCGCCGACTCTCCCGGCGCCAGTCCGAAGAAAAGCCGGTGCGCGGTGAGCCGACCCTCGTCGTGCGCGCGATCAATCGAGGGCACATCCACGACCAGATGCTCGATGCCGCGCTCGATCAGATATCGAGCGGCCTCGCGCGTGAGGTAGGCAGGCGTCAGATCCGTGTAATCGCGTACGCGCTTGGCGGGCTCGTTGGGCAGAGTGCGGACAACCAAGGCTCGAGGATCCAACGGCAGCTGCGCCGGCCAGAGCGCCTGCAGGGCATCGCGCGTCAGCAGACCATCCTCCGGACGAGGCGGCGGTTCGGAGCTCTCGGGTGTCTGGCTCGTGGATACCGGCCTCACCGACAGCAGGAGCGCGGGCAGGAGGCCCCGGGGAACGATCCGATGGGCGTGCAGCGCCTCGCGCGTCAGATGGCCCACGCACTCGGTGTGCGTGCCGTTGCAGTGGGGTGTCAGTGTGATGGAAGCGCAGTTGCAGCTCGCGCCGCGCGCCACGGATCCGGAGAAGCCCGGTGCCGAGAAGGGATGCGAGTGGGCGCGTGGAGCTCCGAAGTGGCGCACCTGAGGTCCCTCGAAGTCGAGCTCCACGCTGAGGTCGAACGGACGTGCGAGGTCGATACGCACCCCGCGCCCGAGTCCCTCGAGCTGCGCCTTCAACCGGGACGCTCCAGCACCGCGCCGCAACGGGAGCAGGTGCGTCGCTCGCGGCTGGCATAGAAGCGCTCGAATACAGGCGGCAGCTGCTTCTCGATGTCGGTCAGCTCGATGAACTCCTCGTGAAGGAGACCGCCGCAGCGCTCGCAATACCATTGGAAGCCGTCGCGCTCCCCGGAGCGCCGGCGCCTCTCGACCACGAGTCCCACCGTGTTGGCGGGCCGCTGCGGTGAATGGGGCAGGTCCGCCGGCAGCAGCAGCACCTCTCCCTGGCGGATCGGGACATCCACGGGCCGACCGTCCTGCATCGTTTTCAGCACCATGTCGCCCTCGAGCTGATAGAAGAACTCCTGTCCGGGATCGACATGGTAGTCCTGCCTCGCGTTCGGGCCGCCGATCACCATGATGATGAAATCGCCGTCCTCGAAGACGCGCTTGTTACCTACCGGCGGCTTGAGCAGATTTCGGTGCCGGTCTATCCAGCGGTTGAGGTTGAATGCTTGCAGGGGCTGCATGTCCCGGCCTCCTCATGCGTCGGGCGACTGATAGCCGCTGCACGGCACGCCGATCGGCGCGCCCGCACCGGCAGGATTACCGTCGAGATCGATAGCGGTGAGCGTACCCCCCCAGACGCATCCGGAATCGAGCCCGATGACGTCCTGGCGCACGAGGAGGCCGAGCGCGGACCAGTGACCGAAGATCACGCGCGCATCACGCGTGCGGCGGCTCTCGATATCGAACCAGGGTCGCCACGGCGAGTCCGCCGCGGGGGGCTTGCCCTTGATGCGCAGGTTGATGCGTCCCTCGTTGGTGCAAACCCGTATGCGCGTCAACACGTTGATCGCGAAACGCAGGCGGTCCGTGCCGGTGAGACCGGCGCTCCACTGATCCGGCTCATCGCCGTACATGTGCTCGAAGAGATCGCGCGGATCGTTGCGCAGCGCCCATTCGACCTCGCGTGCGACCCCGAGCGTCGTCTCCAGCGTCCATTGCGGCACGAGGCCGGCATGGACCAGCAGGTCTCCGGCCTCGAAATGGGCCAGCGGTCGAGTCGCGAGCCACTCGAGCAAGGTGTCGCGATCGGGGGCCCGCAATATCTCCTCGAGCGTGTCGGAGCGGCGGGTGGGGCGGCAACCGCAAGCAATGGCGAGCAGGTGCAGGTCGTGGTTGCCGAGGACCACGATGGCATTGTCCCCGAGCGCGCGGACGTAGCGGAGTACCTCGAGCGATCGGGGCCCGCGATTCACCAGATCGCCGACAAACCACAGCCGGTCGCGATCGGCGGAGAAGCCCACTCGGGCGAGCAGCGCCCGCAGCTCATCGCAGCAGCCCTGGATGTCGCCGATGGCATGGCGGCTCACTGCAAAATGCCCGGGATGGCGAGCCGGAAGGGTGCGATGGGCGCATCGAAGCACTCTCCCTCGGCCTCGACCATCTGATAGCTCCCTTGCATGGTGCCGACGGGCGTCTCCAGGACGACTCCGCTCGAGTACCGAAACCCCTGGCCCGGCTCGAGGTGCGGCTGCTCGCCGACGACACCCTCGCCACGGACCTCCTTCACGTTGCCGTTGGCGTCGGTGATGATCCAATGCCGAGTCAGGAGCTGGGCCGGGCGCTCACCCTCGTTACGGATGGTGATGGTGTACGAGAAGACATAACGCCGTTCGCTCGGGCTCGACTGCTCGTCGAGGTAGCTCGTCTCGACGTCGACCCGAATATTGTGCGGCCCGCTACTCATGTGGCCGCATTCTACCCGAGGCCGTGCCACGAGCCGTCCATGGCGGACGACGGCATCCAATGCCCTCGCCGCGCGGGCGCTCGCCGCTACGCGTTGCGCCCAACCCCGACTCTCACCGCGAGTACGTCGCAGGGCGCGGCATGCAGCACCGTATCCTCGGTGAAATTCACCAGAATGGAGAGGCCGTGGCGCTCGCGGCTGCCGAGAACGATGAGATCCACCTGCCGCTCGCGCGCCACCCGCACGATCTCCGCCTTGACGTTGCCGGACTCGACGCGGTGGAGCGCGTCCGCAAGGCCGAGCTCCTTCGCCAATGCGGCGAGCCGTTGGCGCGCACGCGCGAGCAGCTCATCCTCGATGCGCACCGTGGGCATCAGCGTCTCGCCCATCGGCTCTACCGGCATGAACTCGACCACGTGCAGCAACTCCATCTCGGCGCCGAGCGTTTGCGCGAGGTCGCGCGCTCGCCTGCCGATCTGCAGACTGTCCTCGGTCAGATCGACCACGAGCAGGATGTGGCGGTACGGGTATGTGGACATGGGCGGGCCCTCGACGAACTCATACCATCCTAACTTAACCGGCGGCGGGCGGCAGCTTCGCCAGGGCCGCGATCGCATTGAAGTGCTCCGGCGAGACCGTCTCCGGCCGCGTGCCCGGATCCACTCCGCAGCCCTCGATCTGCTGCGCCGTGACGAGGCCGCGAAGCGCATTGCGCAAGGTCTTGCGGCGATGGGCGAAGGCCGCGGCCACCACGGCGGGGAATGCCGGATTCACCGGGAAGGCGGGCCGCGGCCGCACCTTAAGTCGCGCGACGGCCGACCACACCCGCGGAGGCGGCTGGAATGCCCCCGGTCCGACATCGAACAGGCGCGCCACCTCGACCCAGGGGCAGAGCATCACCGTCAACCGCCCATAGGCCGGGTCACTCGGCCGGGCGGCCATGCGCTCGATCACCTCCCGCTGCAGCATCACATGGAGGTCGCGGATGTCGCCGACGGTCTCGAGCAGATGAAACAACAGCGGCGTCGAGATGTTGTAAGGAAGATTCCCGATGACCCGCAGACGTTGGCCACGCTGCCGGGCGAGCGCTCCGAAGTCGATCCGCAGGGCATCCGCTTCGTGCAGGGCGAAGCGAGCATCCCCGCCGAGCTCGGCGCGCAGCTCGGCGGCGAGATCGCGGTCGATCTCGATGGCATCGAGCGAGCCGCAGTCAGAACCGAGCAGCCGCCGGGTGAGTGCTCCGCGGCCGGGGCCGATTTCCACCAGGGCCTCGCCCGCCGCGGGCGCGATGGCGGCGGCGATGCGCTCGATGACCGCCGGATCGTGCAGGAAATGTTGGCCGAATCGCTTTCTGGGCCTGCCCCGGAAAGCCATCCGCGGCCTCAAGCGGCGCGCTTCGCGAGCTGCACCGCGAGCTCGATGGCCGCCGTGAGGCTCCCGGCATCCGCCCGTCCGGTACCGGCGAGGTCGAGCGCGGTGCCATGATCCACCGAGGTTCGCAGGATCGGCAGGCCGAGTGTCACGTTCACCGCGCTCTCGAAGCCCGCGTGCTTGATCACCGGCAGCCCCTGATCGTGGTACATGGCGAGCACCACGTCGAAATCGGCGAGCACGCGGGGCACGAAAGCCGTGTCCGCCGGCAGCGGTCCCACGACCTTGAGACCGCGCTCGCGCATGCGCTCGATGGCCGGCGCAATCACCCGGATCTCCTCCTGCCCGAGGTGCCCGCCTTCGCCGGCGTGAGGGTTGAGGCCGCAGACGCCGATCCGCGGCCTCGCGATGCCCCACCATCGGGTGAGGTCGCGGTCGATGATCTCGAGGACCTCGCAGAGCAGCTCGCCGGTCACGGCGGCACTCACGGCGGCAAGCGGCAGGTGGATCGTGGCGAGCGCCACACGGAGCGATGATGTCGCGAGCATCATCACGGCTCGGCCGGCGTGCGTGCGCTCGGCAAAGAACTCGGTGTGCCCGGTGAAGGGAAATCCGGCGTCGTTGATGATGCCCTTGTGCACCGGCGCGGTGACGATGGCGGCGAACTCGCCGACGAGAGCGCCATCGCAGGCACGCGCGAGGAGCTCGAGGACCCAGGGAGAGTTGCGCGCATCGAGCCGGCCGGCGCAAGCCGGTGCGCGCAAGCGATGATGCTCGACCGTGAGTGTCCCGGGAACGTGACGGCGCGCCGCTCCCTCGTACGGCCGCAATTCAACTTTCAACCCGAGCACCCGCGCGCGCTCGGCCAACAGCTCGCGGTCGCCGAGGCACAGAAGATCACAGTCGAGCTCCCGCGCCGCGATGGCGAGGCAAAGGTCCGGTCCGATGCCCGCCGGCTCGCCTGAGGTGAGCGCGATTCGCGGCAGCACGGCGGGTCCGCAGCCGCTTAGCCGCTGAGGACCTTCACGTAGGCATCATCGCGCAGTTGCTGCAGCCACAGCTCCGTGTCCTCGTCCGCCTTGCTCGCGCGGATCGCCTCCATGGCATTCAGCCGCTTGACTTCCTGCGTCTCGTCATGATTGCGACGGCCGAGGAGCTGCACGATGTGCCAGCCGAATTGCGTCTGGAAGGGCTGGCTGATCTCGCCCACTTTCAGCTTCGAGATGGCGGCGTCGAACCGCGGCGTGAAGACCTCGGGGCTCTGCCAGCCGAGATCCCCCCCTTCGGAGGCGGACCCGGGATCCTGCGATGCGGCGGCGGCCGCGACCGCGAAGCTCTCACCGTGCAGAATGCGCTGGCGGATCTGCTCGAGCCTCTGGCGCACGGTGGCGTTGTCCTGCAGCGCGTTGGTCTTGAGCAGGATGTGGCGCACGTGAACCTGCTCCACGATCTCCTTCTTTTCCTGACTTCGGATCTGGTTGAGCTTGACGATGTGAAAGCCGGTCGGCGAGCGCACCGGAGCGCCCACTTGGCCGGGCTTGAGGCTCAGGATGAGGTTGCTCAGGAAAGTCGGCAGCTCCGAGCCCTGGCGCCAGCCGAGCGAGCCGCCTTGCAAGGCATCCTCGCTGTTGGAGTACGCGACCGCGAGCTTGGCGAAGTCCTCGCCCTTGCTGGCGCGCTGATAGACCTCGTTGGCGCGTTGCTGCGCCTGCGCGATTTGCGCCGGTGTCGCGTTGGGCGGCACCGCGATGAGGATGTGCGAGACGTTGTATTCCGCGTTGGCCGAGGGGTGCTTCGCCTGCCTGGCGAGGAACTGATCGACCTCGCGCGGCGTGACCACGATGCGCTGCAGCACATCGCGCTGTCGCAGCAGGCCGATGGTGAGCTGCTGGCGCATCTCCTCGCGGTAGCTCGCGTAATCGATGCCCTGCTGCGCGAGCACCGTCGGCAGCTGGGAGAAGGGGATCCCATTGCGCTTGGCGACGTCCTCGAGCGCGCTGTTCAGCTGATCGTCGGAGATCGTGATGCCGTTCTGGTTAGCCTGCTCGAGCTCGATCCGCTGCAGGATCAGGCGATCGAGCACCTGCGTGTGCAGCACGCTCTCGGGCGGCAGCGCCATGTTCTGCGCCTGCAGGCGGGTCGTCACGTCCCTCATCTGGCCGTCGACCTCGCTCTCGAGCACCACCCCGTCGTTGACCACGGCGGCGATGCGATCGAGGAGCGTCCCCTGGGTGGACAGATCGCGGGTCTGCGCCAGCGCCAGGCCCGGCAAGGCCAGGGCGCCCAGAATCAATACCATTAACCGCCGCATGCGCTCGTCATCCTCGGTGGATCGGTCCTTAGCGGACCGCTAATGCTTGGGAATTCGCTTCGGTGGGAGTGTAGCCGGGAATGTCCTCCTCGAGAGAGGCATCCGAAGCCGATCCGACACTGGCGAGACCCGTGAGTTCCAGCTGCAGCCAGATCCCCGTATCCTGGGGTCCGGTGCGGGCCGTGCTGCTCGTGGGACGAGCGCCGACGTAGCGGCGCGCCCCAAGGCGCAGGCTCCAGCAGCACGCACGGTACTCGAACCCGGCGAATCGCTCCAGCGCCCCGTGATCCGCGAGCGAGTACACCCCCCGGGCGAAGACGCTCCAGGATCGCCCGATCGGCCAGGCGGCGGAGGCCTCGACCTGCTCGACGTTGCAGCTCGGCGTCACCGCAGTGCCGCAGAGGGGCGTCTGACCCGTCTGGGGGGTGAGGAGCGCGGCCTCCTCGTAGATGCCACGCTCGAACCGGTAGCCGAGATTGATCACGCTCTCGGGCGCCGGGCGGTACTGCACCTCGACCAGCGCCCGCTGCGTCTCCGAGGTCTGCGGGTCCCACTGCAGCGCCGCATCCGCGCTCCAGTGCTGGAAAGCGGTGAGCGCCAGCTGCGCGACCAGGTCCGAGCGCCGGTCGGTGCGCGGCAGCTCGCCCGGCAGGGTCACGCGGGGGGTCGTGAAATAGATCTCCTGCCCGAACGTGGCGGTCAGATATTGACGCCCGTCGAGGGCGTTGAGCAGGCGCGTGGTGACACCCGCACTCACCTGGTTGGCATCGCCGACCCGATCGGCGCCGACGTAGCGGTTGGTGCGGAAGAGCTCCACCGGGTCGAGATCGGGCACGGCGGTATCGAAAACCGGCAGCTCGCTCTGGTTGCGATACGGCACGTAGAGGTACATCACGCGCGGCTCGAGCGTCACGGTGCGCTGATCGTGCGAGCCCGCGGCGCGCTCGAGCTGCAGACCGGTATCGAGGCTCGCGATGGGGAGCGTCCTCGAGGGCGAGCTCGGCTCACCCGGCAGCGTGTTGGAAAGCTCGTACTGGGTCGCGCGCCAGCCGACCGATGGACGGACGAAGTATCCCGGTCCCACGATGTTGAGGGACGTGGTCGGATACAGGTCGAGTCGCCAGCCCGTGACGCCGGTCGAGCGCCGGAAGTCCACGACCTCGGAATCGAAGCCGTAATTGGCGATATCGCCCGGTCCCCAGCCGTAATCGGAGCTCACGGTGAGGTCGGGCAAGCGCGCGTAGGGGCGCTCATCGAGCGGCAGCGTGCTGTCGATCGTCTGGAACTGCTGCGTCATCGCGTCGATGTTCCAGTGCAGGTCGCGGTACGAGAGCACCGCCCGCCGGTCGAGGAACGGCGTGCTGGTGACCTCCGGGCCGGTGGCGAAATCCTCGAAGTACTCCGTGTCGCTGACGTTCTCGCCATCGAGCGTGAGGCGAAAGTTGTCCGGCAGGTCGGTGACGTTCACGAGGCGGATGCGGCTGCGGCTCGCGTGATAAACGGCATCGTCCGGCAGATAATCCCAGTCGAGCTCGCCGTGCTGCGCGCGCGCGAGATAGCGGAAGTCGCCGCCGATGTCCGGGCCGCGGCGGGTGTATTCGGTCGGCTGAAAGGTGAAATCGGCGTTCGGCGCGATGTTCCAGTAGTAGGGAATCGAGAGCACCGCGCCGCCGGTGGAGGTGTTGCCGATTGTCGGAAAGAGGAATCCGCTTTTGCGGATATCGCCGAGTGGAAACGAAACCCATGGAAGATAGAGGATCGGCACCCCTTTGAAGTCGATGCGCGCATCGCGCCCCGTGCCCACGCGCTTGCGCGTATCGAGCGTGATCCGCCTCGCGCGCAGGACCCAGGACTGGTCATTCACCGGGCACGTCGTGAAGGTGACGTGCGCCAGGCGGATCAGCCCCTGCGGGGTAAGTTGCATCTCCCGCGCGGCGCCCCGCGCCGCGCGCTGCACGAGGTTGAAGTGCGCCGACTCGAATTGCGCGCCCGCGGTCGGGGAGTAGCTGCCGCCCGCGCCGGTGACGTGCACCAGCGGGTCGGTGTAGTCGATGCCGCCCCGCGTGCGCAGGGAGTTGTTGTTCCTGTTGTACTGGAGCTCGCTCGCCTTGATCCGGCGCTGACCCTGGCGCACGACGACATGGCCGCTGAGGGTCAGAATCCCGTTGCTCGCCACCGTGGCGTGATCGGTCTTGATGTCGACCGTGCCCGCCTCGGCGAAGGACTTGGCGCGTGCGGGTGATGGGTGCTTCCGGCCGCTGGCGCTGCTCGGCGCGGCAGTGGTGCTGATCGGCGCGGCGCTCGGGGCGGGAGGCGGGGGCTCCTCGGCTCGCAAAAGAGGCGTGAGGCCGCCGAGCGACAGCAGGGCGGTCCAGAATGGGCTCCGACGCGGCATCAGGGGCGGCATTATAATGGCGCATGCCCGAGAACGATGCGCGACTCGCGCTCCTGCAAGGTTGGCTGGCGCGAGATCTGGGTCTGCCCCCGTCGCGGATCGAGCGCGCCTCGAGTGACGCCAGCTTCCGCCGCTACTTTCGCGCCGTCTTCGCTGACCGCACCCTGATCGTGATGGACGCACCGCCGGAGACGGAGGACGTGCGGCCGTATCTACGCGTGACCGCGCTGCTCGAGCCGCTCGGCATCCATGTCCCGCACGTCCATGAGGCCGATGTGGCGCGCGGATTCGTGCTGCTCGAGGACCTCGGCAGCACGCAATATCTCGCCCGGTTCGTTGCGGGGGAGGATCCGCAGCAACTCTATGCCGATGCGCTGCGGGCGCTCGCGGAAATCCAGCTGCGGGGCGCCGCGGCCGCCACGGAGCTCTCACCGTATGCGCGCGGACCGCTCGCCCGCGAGCTCGCCGAGATGCCCGAGTGGTTCGTCGAGAGGCATCTCGCGCTCGAGCTGACCGGCGCCGAGCGCGAGATGATCACGGCCGCCTTCGAGTTCCTGATCGACGAGGCGCTGTCACAGCCCGAGGTCTTCGTGCACCGCGATTATCATTCGCGCAACCTCATGCTGGTCGGCGAGCGCAATCCCGGTGTGATCGATTTCCAGGACGCACTGCGCGGGCCGATCGGCTACGATCTCGTGTCGCTATTGAAAGATTGTTACATTTCGTGGCCGCGGGAGCGCGTGCTCGAATGGGTGAGCGGCTATCGCTCACTGCTGCAATCGCGCGGTGGAACGGTGGGCGCGGGGCCGGCGCAGTTCGTGCGCTGGTTCGATCTGATCGGTGCGCAGCGACACATCAAGGTGCTCGGCAGATTCGCGCGGCTCTGGTATCGGGATGGCAAGCCAGGGTATCTGCGCGACCTGCCGCTGACGCTCGATTACGTCCGCGAGACCTGCCGGCTCTATCCCGAGCTCGCGCAGTTGTCGGAATTCCTCGAGCGTCGTGTCGCTCCCGAGCTGCCGCGCGCGAACGCGCGCGTCGCCCGGCAGGTGGCGCAGCCGACATGACAAAATCGCCAGGAGCGATTTTACTCGGCCCCTCCGTGGGCCTCGGCCCTGCGGGCCCGCCCGGCGATGCCGGGCGTTCAAAATCCGCTCCAGCGGATTTTGTGGACGGCGATGGCCGGCCTGAAGGGGTTTCCCGATGAATGTCTGCTCGGTAACGCGGGTCTCAGAAGGCGCAGGGACGCGGCCTCGCAGCGGCATGCTGCTCGCGGCCGGGCGCGGCGAGCGCCTGCGGCCCATCACCGACACGCTGCCGAAGCCGCTGGCGCAGGTTGCCGGAAAGGCGTTGATCGTCTATCACCTCGAAGCCCTCGCGCGGGCCAACGTGCGTGAGGTCGTGATCAATCTCTCCTGGCTCGGGGAGCAGATCCGTGCCGCGCTGGGGGACGGCAGCCGCTACGGTGTTCAGATCACCTACAGCGAGGAAGGGCCCGTGCCGCTCGAGGCCGGCGGCGGCATCCATCGCGCCCTGCCACTGCTGGGTGCCGGACCTTTTCTCGTCGTGAACTCCGATGTCTGGACCGACATGGATTTCAGTCGTGTTCTGACTCTGGACGAGAGTGCCGACGCTCGCCTCATGCTCGCGCCGAATCCTCCCCACCATCCGCGCGGCGACTTCGGGCTGCAGGGCGATTTCGTGGTGGAGCGGCAGACCGACCGCTTTACCTACACCGGCGTCGGCATCTATCGGCCGGAGCTTTTCCAAGGCTGCGCGCCGGGGAAGTTTCCGCTGTTGCCGCTCCTGCAGCGGGCGATCGCGGCGCGCCGCCTACGGGGCGAGGTCTATCGGGGCGAGTGGCTCGATATCGGCTCGCCCGATCGCCTGGCGGCGCTCGATGCCCGGGAACGGGGTGCGAAGCGCCACTGAAGGACCGCGCGGGTCCGTGGCGTAAAATGGCGCCATGGCCAGTCGCAAAGATATCCCGCTCGTCCCCGAAGGCGCAGCTCCGCAGCCGCAGGTCCCGCGCAGCGGTGAGAAATACCTTACATCTCATGGATTTACGGCGATTCGCGATGGCATCAAGGCCACCGCAGCGGGCGGCTGGGCGAGCGCGTCCGCGCTTAGCGCCAAGCCCTCCTGGCTACGAGCCAGGGCGCCTTCGGGCGTGGGATTTCAGGCGGTCAAGGGCATCGTCAAGGAGCATCGCCTCGCCACGGTCTGCGAGGAGGCGAAGTGCCCGAACATCGGCGAGTGCTGGAATGCCGGCACCGCCACGATCATGCTCATGGGCGCGGTGTGCACCCGCGCCTGCCGTTTCTGCTCGGTCGATACGGGTAATCCGCGAGGCTGGCTGGATCCGGATGAGCCGGAGAACGGCGCGCGCAGCGTCGAGCTGATGAAGCTCAAGTACGTGGTGCTGACCTCGGTCGACCGGGATGATCTGACCGACGGCGGCGCCGGCCACTACGCCGCCTGCATCCGCGCCATCAAGCGGCGCAACCCCGCGACCGCGGTCGAGGCGCTGACACCGGATTTCCAGGGAGTGCTCGCGGACGTCGAGACGGTCGTCGACTCCGGTCTCGATGTGTTCGCGCAGAACCTCGAGACCGTGCGCCGCCTCACTCACCCCGTGAGAGACGCGCGCGCCGGCTACGAGCAGACGCTGCGCGTGCTCGCCCATGCGAAACGACACAAACCCGCCGTGTTGACGAAAAGCAGTCTCATGCTGGGTCTCGGCGAGAGCGATGCGGAGATCGAGCAGACGCTGACGGACCTGCGCGCGGCTGGCGTTGATATCGTCACCCTCGGCCAGTACCTGCGACCGACCACCCATCACCTACCCGTGCAGCGTTACGTCACTCCCGCCGAGTTCGACCGCTACCGCGCGAGCGCTCTCGCGCGCGGTTTCCTCGAATGCGTCTCGGGCCCGCTCGTGCGCTCGAGCTATCGGGCGGAGCAGGCGCTGAATCGCAACAACGCCGGCCTCGACAACAGTCGTCTCGATTCCGGGCAGAGGGCTGTGTGAGCACGCCGCAAAGCAGTATCGCGGCCGGCATTGCGGACCCGGGCCCGCCGGCGACCGCCCGCGCCGTACCCGCTCATGTCTTGCGCGAACTCGGCCTCGTCGCCTACGAGCCGACCTGGCATGCCATGCAACGCTTCACCGACGAGCGTGGCCCCGAGACGCCCGATGAGATCTGGCTGCTCGAGCATCCGCCGGTGTTCACACTCGGTATGAACGCCAGCCGCGATCATGTGCTCGCGCCCGGCGACATTCCCGTCGTGCAGATCGATCGCGGCGGCCAGGTCACCTATCACGGTCCCGGCCAGCTCGTCGTTTACCCGTTGGTCGACCTGCGGCGCGCCGGACTTGGGGTGCGCGACATCGTCACCGCCCTCGAGCGCAGCGTCATCGACTGCGCCGCGGAGCTCGGCATCCGGGCCGAGTGCCGCAGAGACGCCCCCGGGGTCTACGTCGATGGCCGCAAGCTCGCGAGTGTCGGAATCCGCGTGCGCCGGGGCGCCAGCTATCACGGCATCGCCTGCAACGTCAGCGTGGATCTCGAGCCATTCCGGCGCATCAATCCCTGCGGCTATGCCGGGCTCGAGATGACCCGACTGGCCGACCTCAGCGCGGTCGATTCCGTGAGCGCCGCGGCGCAGACGCTGAAGCCGCACCTGCTGAGGCGGCTGTACGGGCGTTCATAAACGGTGACCGCACATGGAACACCCGCACCCCAACGGGGCCGGTTCCGCGGCCCGTTCTGGACTTCGGGTCGGGGCGGCGGGAAACTCATCCGATCCGATTGGCGGCTGGAGACCGATATGATCAGGGTCACCGTAATGTATCCCTACGGCAAGGGCACGACGTTCGACATGGCGTACTACACGAGCAAGCACATGCCCATGGTGCAGCGCCTGTGCGGCGCGGCCTGCAAGAGCATTGCCGCCGATCGCGGGCTCAATGCCGGGCAGCCGGGCTCGACTCCGCCGTACATCGCCGCCGGCTATCTCACGTTCGATTCGGCCGAGGCTTTCGAGAAGGCGTTCGGACCGCACGCGGGCGAGATCATGGCCGATATCCCGAACTACACGAACGCGAAGCCCGTGGTGCAGATCAGCGAAATAACGCTTTGAGGGCTTTTGCGGCCGGGGCCTGCAGCCGCTAAATCAACATCAGGACCCCGTCGCAACTCTTGAGGTCGGTGGTGAGCGCGACCACCTGCTCGCGGCTCTGAGCGCTGATGCGATAGGAGATGGAGAGGAAGTTGCCGTTCTCGCTCAGCCGCTCGCTCACCCGCTCCGGCTCGATGAGCGGCGAGTGCCGCAGCACGATGGCGTGCACGCGGGCCCGAAACTCATCCGACGGCCGACCGATGATCTTGATCGGATAGTCGGTGGGAAACTCGAGCAGCGGCGGCGGCTCGCTCATCGCCATGGCTGATGCTGCAGCTCCCGCTTCCAGCGCTGCAACTCATCGTACAGCCGGCGCCACAGTGGGCCGGGGCGGCCGGCGCCGACCGGCTTGCCATCGAGCCTCGTCACGGGCTGTACTTCGCGCGTCGCCGCCGAGATCCAGATCTCGTCCGCGCGGCGCAGTTCCCCCTCGCTGACGGGGGCCGCGCGGCAGGGTACGCCGAGGCGCGTCGCGAGCTCCTCCACCACGCCGCGCGTCGTTCCGGGAAGGATCTTGCGGGAGTTGGGCGGGGTCCGCAGCTCCCCGCCGAGCACCACCTGCACCGTGGAAGAGGAGGCCTCCATCAGCTCTCCATTGCGCAACAGAATGGTCTCCGCGGCATCGGCATCCACCGCGAGCTGCCGCAGCAGTACGTTTGCCAGGAGCGCCACCGATTTGATATCGCAGCGTGCCCAGCGAGTGTCCTCGGCGGTGATGCAGGCGACCCCTTTTTCCAACACCGCGGCCGATGCGACGGGTAGTGGTGCGCAGAACGCAAACACCGTGCGCGGGATGTCGGGCAGCGGCGCGTGATTGCGGCCCCGCTCCGCGCCCCGCGTGACCTGCCAGTAGATGTACTGATCCGCATCGCCATTGCGCGCGATGAGCGTCTCGAAGATCTCGCACCACTCGCGCCGGCTGTGCGGGTCGGTCATGCGGATCTCACCGAGACTGCGGATGAGACGCGCACAGTGCGCCTCCAGCCGAAAGGGCCGGCCGCCATAGACGGGCATCACCTCATAGGCGCCGTCGCCGTAGAGAAAACCCCGATCGAGCGGCGAGATGCGGGCTTGCGCCAGCGGCAGGTACTCACCGTTCAGATAACAGGTGGGGAAGGGATCAGCCATCTACACCGCTCCACACGGACGTCAACAGCAAGTAAGCAAGCGGCCAATAAGCTAATGAAACCACAGCCGCACGCCGTCCATCGCGCGGGTCAGGAAGCTCCCCTCCGGCACCGCTTCCAGCGTCACGAGCGGCTCGCGCCCGACCACCCGGCCGTTGCCGTCGGTCACCGTGAACTCACCTACCACCGCCCCGGCCGCCAGCGGCGCGATCAGGCGGGTCTTGGTCAACGCCGCATTGGTCGCGATCCTGGCTGCCTGACCGCGCGGCAGCGTCACATACAGGTCGGTGGGAGTGCCGACCGCGGCATAGCCGGAGGCGGACTCGTAGACGCGCGGCTTGAGAACCGGTGTGCGCGCGATCGCGACCCTCTCCGTCTCGAAGAAGTTGTATCCGTAGTTGAGCAACGCTTCGCTGTCGGCCTCGCGCGAGTGCCACTTGGGCGCATCGAGCACCACCGACACGAGGCGCATGTCGTGGCGCACGGCCGAGGCGATGAGGCAGTAGCCCGCGGCCTCGGTGTGTCCGGTTTTGAGGCCATCCACGGACGGATCGGTCCACAACAGCCCGTTGCGATTGGGCTGCTTGATGCGATCCCAGGTGAAGTCCTTCATCCGGAAAACGTAGTAGTACTGCGGGAAATCCCGGATCAGCGCGACACTGAGCGTCGCCAGGTCGCGCGCGGTGGTGTAGTGATTGGGATCCGGTAGTCCGTCGACATCCATGTAGTGCGTCGACTTCAGTCCGAGCCGCTGGGCGTACTCGTTCATCATCTGCACGAAGCCGGCTCGCGTGCCGCCCACCTTCTGGGCGAGGGCGACGGTCGCGTCGTTGCCGGACTGCACGATCATGCCTTTGATGAGATCGATCACCGACACCTCGCTGCCGACGTTCACGAACATCCGCGAGCCGCCGGTGCGCCAGGCCTCCTTGCTGATGGTCACGGGCTCATTGAGCGTGAGGCGGCCATCCTTGAGCGCCGAGAAGACAACGTAGGCCGCCATCAGCTTGGTGAGGCTCGCCATCGGCAGCCGCTCGTCGGCATTTTTCTGCGCGAGCACCTCTCCGGTGCGGAAGTCGACCAGGATGTACGATCCGGCATCCAGCGCGGGCGGCGGCGGTAAGGGCATTGCGGCCGCCGCCGGCTGTGGTGCGGTTGAGGTTGCGGCTGCTGCGCGGACGCAGATCGGGAGCAGCGCGAATGCGGCAGCCGTGAGCAGGGGAGCGGCGAAGGAGCGGAACATCCTGGAAAATCCTCGTGAGGGACGTAAAGGACACGCGCGCATTGTACGATCGCGCGCGCGCTTTGAAGTTCGATCGGGAGGCGGTGCCACGGCTTATGGGGAGACCAGTCGCGCGCCCGGATAGCCCAGCGCCGTGAGACGCGCGACCAGCCGGTCGAATTCCGGCACTCCATTCACCGGTCCGATGCGCACGCGATACAAGGGGCCGCGGGCCGCGGGCGGACCGAAGATGAATGCGTCGGCGAGACCCGCCGCCTCGAGTCTGGCGAGCACGTGGTCGGCATTGCGACGCAGGGCGAATGCCCCCACCTGCACGTAAAGCACCGGCGGTGGACTCTCCGTGACCCGCGTGAGCGCCGCGGGAGCGTCCGGGGTGATGGCGCGCACCTCGACGAGCGCGGTGCCGGTATCCAGCATTCCGAGCTTGGCGGCGGCTATGTATGAAAGATCGATGAGCCGGTTGGCGACGAACGGGCCGCGATCGTTGACCTTCACGATGACGCTGCGGCCGTTGCCGAGATCGGTGACGCGCACATAACAGGGTAGCGGCAGCGTCTTGTGGGCAGCCGTCATGGCGTACATGTCATAGCGTTCGCCGTCGGCCGTGCGCAGGCCGTCGAAGGTCGGGCCATACCATGAGGCGACGCCGGTCGCTTCGTAGCCTTGCGCCGTCGCCAATACGTAGTAGCGCCTGCCGTCCACATCATAGAAGGGCGGATTGCCGTGCGCGGCGCGCGGCACGAAGCGGGGCACGGCGTTGGGAACCGCGGCGAGGTTCCTGGGCAGTGGCGGCAGGCTGAAGGGGGGCCTCTCACGGCGCGTGCTGGCGCAGCCGGCGAGGAGAGCCGCGAGCGAGATCGTCCAGAGCAGGCCCGGTACGGGCCGAGTGCGAGCCGCGACCGCGGCATTCACGTGCCGCGGCCCGCTGAGCGCAGCGCCGGGTGCGATCCGCTGCCGGCCGATTTCGCCGTCGTCGGCGCCGGCGTCACTTCCGGACTCGGGGTCAGCCGCAGCGCGATGGCCTGCGCCAGCTCATTGACCGCCATCGCGTACAGGGCGCTATGGTTATAGCGCGTGAGCGCGTGGAAGTTATTGAAGCCCACCCGGTACGTCGGCCCGTCCTGCTGCTGCGCGAGCAGCAGCAC
>JBAUOO010000021.1:0-37676 GCA_049579785.1 Steroidobacteraceae bacterium | reverse complement strand
GCACCAGCGCCCGCACATGGTCCCCTTGGGTGGCGAGCCGCCGGGCGAGGTGGCCGCCGGTGAAGCCGGTGGCGCCGGTGATGAGAATGGTGCGTGCCATGCCCGGGCGAAGCAGGGATCGTGCCTTTGAAGGCGCCGCGCCGGCTGCAGGGCCTGCTGCTGTCGGTCAGGCCGCTCGCGCTCCTGCTATAGCTGGCGCCGAGCGCCGCTCTCAGGAGGGTGTCGTCCGCAGAATGAAGCGAGCGCGCCGCAAATGTCCGAAAATCCTCGGACCGCGCACGAGATAGCGTCGCGCGAGCCGCCGCGGGTCCTGCAACAGCCGGTAGAGCCACTCGAATCCAACATGGCGCAGCCAGGGGGGAGCCCGCCGCTCGACGCCGGTCAGGAAGTTCAGCGAGGCACCGAGGCAGAGCACCAGACCGCGCGCCCGAGCGCGAGCTTTGAGCTCGTAGGCCAAGAGCTCCTGCTGCGGCGAGCCGACGACCACGAAACAGAAGCGAAACGGGCTCGCATGCTCGATGAACTCGAGGCATTGCTCGACCGCTGGCCGATCGTTGATGAACCCCATGGGCGGGTTGTGGTGGTGTAGATTCGACAAGCCGTACTGTCGCGCCAGCGTCTGCGCCTGATCCACCGTGCCCCCGACCAGCACCAGACGATCGGCCGGTTTCACGATGGTGCCGAGGAGCTTGGGGAGCAAGTCCGCTCCCGGACAGACCGGGAGCTTCAACCCCTTGATCGCCCGCAACAGGTACGCCGCAAACCGGCTGTCGAGCAGCACGTAATCCGCGCCGCGGTAAAGCTCCCGGTAGGCGGCGTCCTCGTGATAGCGGATCAGGTGATCGACGTTGGGTGTCACGGCGTACGCGCACCGCTCGCCGTCAAATCGATCGGCGATCCGCAAAAAGCGCGCGAGGTCGAGGTCGTCGATCTGGTGAATGACCTGCTCGAGCGATTCCTCGGGGGCACCGCTTGCCGCAATCAACTCCACCGCAGGCCGCGGCGCATGGCTGACGAGGCGTTGCAGGGAAGGCGTAAGCGGTAATTGCGGGACGATCGGCCGCTGAAGCGGATTCTTCTTCATTTCTCGAGAGACCCCCCGCGCCCTGAAGCGCGGATCGTTGCGGCAGGCCCGGCCGTTCTACGAGTTGGCAAGTTCTCGGACGGGTCACTTTGCTTGGGCAAAGTCTCAGGCAGAGCGGCCGGCGCGTCAAGCGGCCGCACCCGTTATGTGAAGCGCATCGGCCCGATGCGGATTTAGCGCTGCTTGAACTCTTCCGACGTCAACTGATGCCGCGCCAGGAGCTTGTAGAAGTCCGTCCTGTTGCGCTTCGCCAGTCGCGCCGCCTGGCTCACGTTACCCCCGGTGATCTGCAGAATCTGTGACAGATAGCTGCGGGTGAACTCATCCCGCGCCTCATCGAAGGAGGGCAGGCGCCCGGGGGAGCCCCCTAAGGACTGCTGCACGAGCTCGACGGGGATGATGGGGGTCTGGGAGAGCGCCACGTTCTGCCGCACCACGTTCTGCAGCTGGCGGATGTTGCCCGGCCAGTCGGCGGTCGCGAGCAGCTCGACCGCCTCGGGGGCGTAGATCTTGCGCTGGCCGGTTTCCTTCGCCATGGTGGCGAGGAAGTGGGCGACGAGGAGCGGGATGTCCTCGCGCCGGCGATTCAACGGCGGCATCTCGATGTGCACGACGTTCAAGCGGTAGTAAAGATCCTCGCGAAACTGCCCCGCGGTCATCAGTTGCTGCAGGTCGCGGTGGGTCGCGGAGATGACGCGCACGTTCACCGGTAGCGCATCGGTGCTGCCGACGGGGCGGATGACATTCTCCTGCAGTACCCGCAGCAGCTTCACCTGCAATCGCATCGGCATGTCGCCGATCTCATCGAGCATGAGCGTGCCGCCGTCGGCCGCCATGAAAAGACCGCGATGGGCGCGGGTGGCGCCGGTGAAGGAGCCTTTCTCGTGGCCGAAGAGCTCCGATTCCAGGAGATTCTCCGCCATGGCGCTGCAGTTGATGGCGACGAAGGGCTTGTTGCGTCGCGGGCTCGCCAAGTGAATGGCGCGGGCGAGGAGCTCCTTGCCCGTGCCGCTCTCACCGGTGATGAGCACGCGCGCATCGGTGCCCGCGACCATGTGCGCCTGGGCGAGCTTCTCTTCCATGAGCGCGCTGCGGGTCACGATCTCGGCGCGCCAGTCCTCATCCGAGGCCCCGAAGCCCGAGATGCGCAGCGCCTTCTGCACCTGATCCAGGAGCTCCTGCTTGTCGACGGGCTTGGTGAGGAAGCCGAAGGCGCCCATCTGCGTCGCCTGCACCGCATCGGGGATCGTGCCGTGGGCGGTGAGGATGATGACCTTCAACCCGGGCCAGCGGTTCTGCAGCTCCTTCAAGAGCCCGATGCCATCCATCTGATCCATCTTTAGATCGGTGATGACGAGGTCGGGACGAAAGCGGCTCGAGGCGGCGAGCGCCTGGGCGCCGCTCTCCACGGCCTCGACATCGTAGTTCTCCGCACGCAGGCGGATGGTGAGCAGCCGCAGCAGCCCGGGGTCGTCATCGACCACGAGAATGCGCGCCTTGCGTCGTCCGCTTTGACTTAACGTGCTCGGGGGAGTAGTCATTTTTCGCTGTTCGGGCAGTACGCTACCAGGGGTCAGGCTCACTTGGGTCTTCCGGGTTTGCGCTCGTTGAGTGACTTTTCGATGTTGGCGATGGCCGCCAGCTTGGCCCGCGCCTCCTCGAGCTGCCTTTTCAGCTTCGCGTTCTCTTCCGCCGCGCCATCGAGGCGGCGCTTGAGGACCGCGATCTGGTCAGCACGTGCGGCGTCGGCCTCGAGCCTGCTGTTTTCCTGCTCCAAGGTCAAATAGTCGCCAATTTGCTTCAGTTGCAGCGCCACCAAGAACCGCTCCCCGGGCAGGAGCGAGGACTGCGGGTCCGAGGCCAGCTCCGAGAGCATCTGGTGCGCCCGCGGCAGATCCGCCCCCGCCTGGTCGGGGGCGCCGAGGATCAGCGCGAGGCGCAGCTTTCGGCTCGGGGTCGGGGTCTGCCGGAAGTCCTCCTCCGCGGTGCCGGTGATCGCGATCTGCTGCTGCGGTGCCGCCGTCAGGAGCTTATCAAGCACCTCGAAATCATCCGCGAGCGCTTGGCTAGAGGCGGCCTTGCGGTCGATGACGGGCTTCGGAGCCGGTGGGGCCGGCTTCGGTGGGAACAAAGCGGCGCAGCCGCCCCCCAGGAGCGCCGCCACCAGGACCAGCGCCGCAGGCAGGACCAGCGCCGCAGGCAGGACCCGCGCCGCAGGCAGGACCCGCGCCGCAGGCAGGACCCGCGCTGCAGGCGAGATGAGCGCCGCGCTACGCCGCATGGGCCTCGGTCCTGCGCTCGGAGCTATCGTTGGGTCGCCCGCCGCGCGCGAGGCTGATCGGCATCCGGATACGAAAATGCGCCCCCGGATACTCGCCATCCACGATCTCCACCGTGCCGCCGTGGGCGGCGACGAACTCGAGCACCACGGAGAGGCCGATGCCGGTGCCTTTGACAGCCGTCGTCCTCGCGGCCCGGCCGGTATAGAACGCCTCGAACACGTGGTCACGGTCCTCCTTCGGGATGCCGGGGCCGTTGTCGGCCACATTGAGGATGAGGGAATTCGCGTCGGTCAGGGCCTTGATGTGGATGGTGCCTCCCTTCGGGGAGTATTTGACGGCATTTGACACCAGATTCTCGAGAATGAGACGGATCTTGCTGCGGTCGGCGGCCAGCGTCACATCCTCCACCTGCACATCGAGCCGCACTCGCTGAGACAAGAGCGTGAGCTGCTGGTTCTCGAGCACCTGCTTCACCACCGGCCGCAGCCGAAACTCGCTGGTCTCGAGGCCGATGCTGGAGGTCTGCCAGGCACTGAAGGAGAGCAGGTTCTCGATCATGCGCTGCAGCTTGATGCCGTTGTCGCGCAGGATCGCGGCGACCTCCCGCTGCGCGGTGTCGAGCTCGCCCACCGCCCCATCCATCAGCAGCTCCGTTCCCTCGCGGATGTTGGCGAGGGGGGTCTTGAGCTCATGCGACATGTGCCGCAGGAACCGGTTTCTCTCCGTCGCGACCTCGAGCAGTCGCAGCCGCAGCCACTCGAGCTGCTTGCCCAAGCGCTCGAGGTCATGCGGGCCGCGCACCGTGATCGGATGGCTGATGTTGCCGTTCCCGATGTCGTTGATGGCGCGATCGAGGTGCCGCAGCGGTCGGCCGACGATGAGGGTGAGGGTGATGATGGCGATCAGCGTGAGCGGCAGGAGCAGCGCCGCCTGCCAAAAAAGTCGCTCGCGGGCGCGATCGGTCCGCACCTGAAGCGATGCGACCTCGGCATCGATCTGCTCGTTGCTTTGCTCCGCCACCTTGTCGACGAGTGCGCTCAGGGTCGAGAACTGCCGGGTGAGCGCGGTCGGGTTGGCGGCCGCGGCGCTGACCGGGGTCGTGAGCACGGCCGTCCGGATGGTTTGTTGCACGGCGGCCACCTGGCTCAACGTCCGCCGCGTCGCCGCCGTGGCATCTCCAAAGAGTTTGGCGCGGGTGGCGGTGAACGCCTCGTCCTCCTCCTTGTAGGTATCGAGGAGCTTGGGGTCGTTGAGGACACCGTACACTTGCGCGGTGCGCTCCAGCAAGGCGATCTGGCTGAAAAGCTGTTGGCTCGCGCGCGCCGCGGTGACGCCCTCGATGACGATCTTCTGGCCGGTGGTCGCGAGCGTGCGGATCTGCAGCGCGGCCGTGATGATCGCAACGAGGAGCGGCAGGGCGAGCAGCAACAGCCCGAAGAGCATCAGGCCGCTCAGGGACTTGGGGCGCACCCACTGCATTGCGTGCGATTCTACGCCCAAGGCTCTTTGAGCAAACGCCTTTCCCAGGCGAGGGCGGTGCGCACGATGGTGTCGAGATCATCGAGCTTGGGTCGCCACTGAAGCTCGTGGCGGATGCGGTCGGCGCGCGCGATGAGCGCCGGCGGATCGCCCGCTCGGCGCGGCTCCTCGAGGACCTTGAGGCTCGTCCCGGAGACGCGCTCGACGCTCTTGAGTACCTCGCGCACGCTGTAGCCGTGGCCATACCCGACATTGAGGACCGTGGAGGCACCGCCGGCGCGCAGGTAAGCGAGTGCATCGAGGTGCGCGGTCGCGAGGTCCTCCACATGGATGTAGTCGCGCACGCCGGTGCCATCCGGGGTCGGATAGTCGGTGCCGAAGATCGACACCTGCGCGCGCTTGCCGACGGCCGCCTCGCAGGCCACCTTGATGAGCAAAGTGGCCTTGGGCGTCGCCTGTCCGATGCGGCATTGGGAGTCGGAGCCCGCGACGTTGAAGTACCGCAGCGCCACGTGCTTGAGAGCGGAGGCGGCGGAGGCATCGCGCAGCATCCATTCCGACATCAGCTTCGAGGTCCCATACGGATTGATGGGAGCCGTGGCACTGCTCTCACCGGCCATGCCGTCGGCCGGCGTCCCGTACACCGCGGCGGTGGAGGAGAAGACGAAATGTCTCACGCCGCTCTCGAGACAGCATTGGAGAAGCGAGCGCGTGGAGCAGGTGTTGTTGCCGTAGTATTTGAGCGGCTCGCTGACCGACTCGGGGACGATGGTGTAGGCGGCAAAGTGCATCACCGTATCGACGCCGTGCTCGCGCAGCACCTTGAGCACCGTGTCGGGATCGCCCACCTGGCCGACGATGAGCGGCGCATCGAGCACGGCCTGGCGAAAGCCGCGCGAGAGGTCATCGAGCACGACCACCCGCTCGCCGCGGGCGCGAAGCTGAAGCACGACGTGGCTGCCGATGTAGCCGGCGCCGCCGGTCACGAGAATGGTGGCCTGTTTCATGCAATTACGGGTAACGTTTCAAAGGTATGGATGGGAGACGAGGCTCGCTGGGATGATAAACAAAACCGTACCCCGGGGCTCTTCCGCTGGCGGTAGCGGATCTCAGAGGCCCCGGGGCGCTTCCTCTCGCGCCGGCGGGCCTGAGAGCCAGGACACGCCCTTCGCCGGCCTCTCGCCGGAGTGCGTCCTGGATGCCGCGAGCTCCGTGGGTCTGGACCCCGACGGGCGGCTTTTTGCCTTGAACAGCTACGAGAACCGCGTCTATCAGCTCGGTAGCGCCCAGGGGCTGCGCATCCTCAAGTTCTATCGCCCGGCCCGTTGGAGCGATGTCCAGATCCTCGAGGAGCACCGCTTCACCGCCGAGCTCGCGGCCGCGGAGCTGCCGGTGGCGGCCCCGGTCGCGATCTCGGGGCAGACGCTGTTTCGGCATCGGGACTTCCGCTTCGCGGCCTTTCCGTACCTGCGGGGCTGGGCGCCGGAGCTCGATGCGCCGCAGGCCCGGGAGCTTCTGGGGCGCTCGATCGCCCGCCTGCATCAGGTGGGGGCGCGGGCGCCCTTCGAGCGGCGGCCGGAGATCGGTCTCGAGCGCCTGGGGACCGAGGCACGGGCGCGGGTTTTGGGGTCCGATCTCCTGCCGGATGCGCTGCGGGCACGCTACGAGACACTGAGCGGCATGCTCATCGAGCGGATCCTGCAGCTCTATGAGGAGATCGGGCCCATCGGGCGCCTGCGCCTGCATGGCGACTGCCACCTCGGGAATCTTCTCTGGAACGAGCACGGGCCGCTCTTCGTCGACCTCGATGACTGCGCCATGGGGCCGCGGATTCAGGACCTGTGGATGCTCCTGTCCGGCCCCCCGGCCGACCAGCAGGGGCAATGGGCGGCGCTCCTTAGCGGCTATCAGCAGTTCGCCGACTTCGATTTCCGCGAGCTGCGGCTCATCGAGCCGCTCAGGGCCCTGCGCATGCTCCATCACGCCGCCTGGGTCTGCCACCGCTGGGCCGACCCCGCCTTTCCCCGCGCCTTTCCGTGGTTCGGGGAGGTACGCTACTGGGAGGGATACCTCACGGACCTCGCCGCGCAGCTGCCGGCAATCGACGATCCGCCGCTCCTTGCCGGGTGAGACCGCGCCATGTCACGGAAACGCAACCATTCTGGTGCGCGAACCGCCCCGCTCGGGGTATTGTCAACAAAATCCGCCGGAGCGGATTTTGAACGCCCGGGCGCGGGCGGGCCCGTAGGGCCGAGGCGCATGGATGCGCCGAGTAACGTCGGTCGCTATTTGCGCGGAACTTTGCGGATGGCAAGAACAACGGCTCGCCTGGTGGCGTTGAAAGCCGCTCCCAGCGGCTTTGCCATGACAACGTGCGCCTGGCGCGCGTCGGTCCCCACAACGCTGCTTGCGGCGGCATGCCTTTCGGTCGGCGCCTGCGGCTACTTTGGTGGCTCCTCGTCCGCCAAGTCCGCCCACCCCCTGGCGAATGCCCAGGCTCCCGAGCCGCTCGATCCCACCGCCAGGGCGCTGCAAGCCATGGTGGATGCCGTGGGGCCGAGCGAGCCAGAGATGCCGGTCGAGCTCAAATTCTCGATCCGCAACCGCCCCGAGGTCGGGCAGGATGATGAGGTCGATTACGCGCTCGTCCCCGAGTCCCCAGGGATCGACACCATTCATGTGGTCTTTGGCGCTCCCGAGGGCCTCGAGGTGACCGATCACGGCCCGAGGCTCGCCGCCGTCAAGCCCGCGAGCGGCGTGCCGATTTTCGGCTCGGTGACGATCCGGCCCGTCGAGACCGGTCTTTTCACCCTGACGGCGGCGGTGGGCCTGCAGTCCCCCAACCAGTCGGTGACCTTGACCTTCAGGATCCCGGTCATCGCGGGCGAGCCGCAAAGCGGCGAGCGCCCAGCCACGACGGCTGGGCCGGGTGCCCTGCCGCCAGGGATGGCCAGTGGCACGACCCAGGCAGCGGCCAACCGGCCGTAACGGCGCATGATGTCAACGCCCGAGACAGCCCTGCCGCAGACGGTGGAACCGCAGCCGAGCTCCACGACGACGACCACGCTCGTTCGGGCGGAGCTCGGGCTTGCGATGGCGCCGCCGGAAGACCTGCACCCGCAGGTGCGCGCGATTTTCAAGGAGGCGACGCTTAGGACCGGACTGGAGGTGCCGGACTTCGCGCTCTTGCTGAAACTCGTGAGCCTGCAGTTCGACGCCATGGACGCCGAGCGGCGCGGCATCGTGCAGTCGATGCGCCTGATGGCGGATGAGGCCGCCGAGCTCGGCTACCGCGCGCGCGACTCGGAGCTCATCGAGCGCGTGGCGCGCGCCGAGCGCGCGGTGTTCGAGCAGCTCACCGGGAGTGCGCCGCTCGCGGACATCCTCGCCTCCATCACCCGCTTCATCGAGTCGGTGGGCGTCGGCACGGTCTGCTCGATCGCGGTGCTGACCCCCGAGGCCCACGCGTTCTCGTACCTGGTCGCCCCGCGGCTGCCGCCGAAGCTCTGGGCGGCGCTCGAGCGCTGCCCGGTCGATATCCGTAACGGCTCCTGCGCGGCCTCGGTGTATCTCGGCCGGCAGGTGCTCGTGGCTGACATCGCCACCGATCCCTTCTGGGAGAAGTCGCGCCCGCTCGCCCTGGAATCCGGACTTCGTGCCGCCTGGTCGACCCCCATCAAGGCGAGCGACGGGCGGATGCTCGGGGCGCTCGGCGTCTACCACTCGAGCTCGGGCCTGCCGGGCCAGCGGGAGCTGCGCATCATCGACCACGCGGCGCAGATCGCCGGTATCGCGATCGGCAGGCGGCTGGCGGAGGAGGCGTTGCGGGCGAGTGAGGTGAAGTACCGGGGGCTTTTCGAGACCATCATCGAAGGGGTCTACCAGAGCGACCGCGACGGGCGGCTGCACTCGGTGAACCCGGCGTTCGTGCGTATCTTGGGCTACGACAGCGCCGAGGAACTGTACGCACTGCCAAGCGTTGCAACGCTTTACTGGAACCCGGCCGATCGCGCGGAGTTCATTCGCCGCGTGGAGTCGGAAGGAGAGATAAGGAATGCGGAGTTCTTAGTGCGTCGGCGCGATGGCGAGCAGCTCGTCATTCTCGAGAATGCGCGCGCCGTGCGTGATGCGGCCAACCGGATCACGCATTACGAGGGCACGATTGCTGACATCACCGAGCGCAAGCGCGCCGAGCAGGCGATATTTGCCGAGAAGGAGCGGGCGCAAGTGACGCTGCAGTCGATCGGGGATGCCGTCATCAGTACCGATGCGGACGGGCGCATCGAGTACATCAATCCGGTCGCCGAGAGCCTCACCGCCTGGACGCTGGAGGAAGCGCGTGGGCGGCCGATCGGCGAGGTGTTGCGCCTCGTCAACGAGATCACCCACGACCCGCTCGAGAATCCGCTCCTGTGCGTCCTCGGGGGCGCCGAGACGACCTCGCCCGCCGATCACTCCGTGTTGATCACCCGCTCCGGCCACGAGGTCGCCATCCAGGAGTCGGCGGCGCCCATCTGCGACCGCCAGGGACGGGTGATCGGCGCGGTCATCGTCTTTCACGATGTGACCAAGGAGCGGCGCCTGAAGCGCGCGCTCTCCTACCAGGCGAGCCACGATGCGCTCACCGGGCTCATCAACCGCCGCGAGTTCGACAACCGCCTGCACGCGGCGGTGTTGAGCGCGCAGCGGGGCGAGGGCGCGTACGCCCTCCTTTACATCGACCTCGATCAGTTCAAGGTCGTGAACGATACCTGCGGCCATCAGGCGGGCGATCGGCTGCTGCGTGACGTCACGGGACTGCTGCAGTCGCGGGTGCGCACCTCCGATACGATCGCGCGCTTGGGGGGAGATGAGTTCGGCGTGCTGCTGGAAGGCTGCACGGTCGAGCAGTCGACGCGCATCGCCGAGGGCGTGCGCCAGTCGATTCGCGACTACCGCTTCGTCTGGGGAGCCTCGGCGCTGTCGGTCGGCGCGAGCGTCGGCGTCGTACAGATCACCGCGGAGACCGAGAGCGTCGCCAACGTGATGAGCGCGGCCGACATCGCCTGCTATGCCGCCAAGGACGAGGGCCGCAACCGCGTGCACCTCTACGAGTCGGACGGCATCTCTCACCCCCGGCATCGCGAGATGCATTGGGTGGCGCGAGTGACCCGCGCCGCGGAGGAGAACCGGCTCGAGCTCTTCTTCCAGCCCATCCGGCCGATCGGGCGCTCCGGCGCGACGGGCGCGACCGCGTTCCACGAGCTGACGGTCCGGCTGCGTGACGATGACGGGCGGCTGGTCTCACCCGGGGAGTTCATTCCGGCGGCGGAGCGCTACAACATCATGTCGGTCATCGACCGCTGGGTGGTGCAGCGGGCCATCGAGCGGCTGAAGGAGCGCCCGGCCCAGGATCGCTCCAAGCATCAGCTGCCGCTGCTCGCGGTCAATCTCTCGGGCAGCTCGCTCAACGAGCAGTCCTTCATCGAGTTCGTGCTGCAGCAGGTGGGGGATCCGATTCTGGCGCGGGCGCTTTGCTTCGAGATCACCGAGACCGCCGCGGTGACGAACCTGTCGAACGCCACCTTCGTCATGCGCGAGCTCAAGGCGCGCGGCTGCCGGTTCGCGCTCGATGATTTCGGCACCGGGCTCTCCTCCTTCATGTACCTGAAGACCCTGCCGGTCGATTACTTGAAGATCGATGGCCAGTTCATCAGCCATGTGGCGGACGACCCGGTCGATCGCAGCATGGTCGAGGCCATCTGCAAGGTGGGCAAGGCGCTTGGCATCGAGACCGTGGCCGAGTGCGTCGAGTCGCAGGCCATGCTCGATGAGCTCAGCCGCATCGGCATCGACTACGCGCAGGGCTACCTGCTGGCGCGGCCCGAGCCGATCGAGAGGCTGGTGCTCTAAAACCTGTACACTTGCAGCTCTGCGACCCGGCCCGGGGATCGGAGCATCGCGCCATGAGCACTGAGCCGCCGTTCAGCGTCGGCATCCAAGAAGAATACCTGCTCGTCAACCTCGACTCGCGCGATGTCGACGAGAACCCGCAGCAAGCGCTGCTCGAGGAATGCACCCGCCGCTCGGGCGGGCAGGTGAGCCCGCGCTTCCTGCGCAGTCAGCTCGAGGCGAGCACCCGCGTCTGCCGCTCCATCGCCGAGGCGCGCGCCGACCTGGCGAGCCTGCGCGCCATCATCGCCCAGGTGGCGGGAAGCTACCGCCGCGCGCCGATCGCCGCCTCCACCCACCCCTTCGCCAAGGCCACGCGCCAGATCCCAACCGAGCGCGAGCAGTTCTTCGCCCTCGCCAACGAGATGCAGGGGGCGGCACGACGCATCATGATCTGCGGCATGCGGGTGCACGTGGGGATCGACGACGATGACCTGCGCGTCGACCTGATGAACCAGCTCACGTATTTCGTGCCGCACCTGCTCGCGCTCTCCTGCTCATCGCCCTACTGGGACGGGGAGCGCTCGGGCCTCATGTCGTTTCGGATGACCCTCTTCAGCTCGCTGCCGCGCACGGGACTCCCGGAGCGGTTTGCGAGCTATGCGGAGCTCAAGCGCAATCTCGACATGCTGGTGCGCAACGGGATGATCGAGCACGCGGGCAAGATGTGGTGGGACGTGCGTCCGGACTCGCTCCACCCCGCGCTCGAGACCCGCGTGATGGACACCTGCACCAGCATCGATGATGCGGTGAGCCTCGCGGCCCTGATCGTCTCGCTGATGCGGCGGCTCTATCGGCTGAAGCTCGCGAACCGCAGCTGGCGCCTCTATCCCAACATGCTGATCGCCGAGAACCGCTGGCGTGCGATGCGCTACAGCATCGATGGGGAGTTGCTGGATCTCGCCCGCGGGGAGCTCGTCGCTTTCCCGCAGCTCGTCAAGGAGCTGATCGAGCTCGTGCAGCAGGATGCCGAGGAGCTCGGCTGCCTGCGTGAGCTCGAGCATCTGAGGACCATCCTCGAGCGCGGCACGAGCGCCCATCGCCAGATCCAGACCTTCGAGGAGGCGCGCCGGGCGGGCGCGAGCGAGCGGGAGGCGCTGCAGGCGGTGGTCGACTTCCTCATCCGGGAGACCCAGGCCAACTTGAGGGGCTGAGCCGGCGCTCGCCTGATCGCGGGCGCTGGAGGGCCAGCCGGGTGGGACAGAAGTTGGGCGGTAGCGCCCATAGAGCGCGCTCGCACCCAGGTCCGCTACTGCGGCAATAGCGTCACGGGAATCTCGATCACGCGATCCACGGGTAGATGGTTGAGCGCCGCCGCCTTGCGCACCGCCTGCTCGCTCGGACCCTCGTAGACGCAGAAGGTCTTGGTCTTGTCGGCCGTAGCATAGGATTTCACCCAACGCACTCCGACTGATGCATTGCGCGCATTCACCCTGGCCTTGGTAGCGGCGTCCAGGCCGGCCAGAGCGCCCGGCGGGAAGGTGCGCTCGACGAGATAGCGATGCATCGTCGTGGCCGCAGTCGGGGACGATGCATGCGGATGCACGGCCGGCTGGGCGGCGAGGGCGGTGCCAATGAGCAAGCATGCCAAGGTCAGCCTGATGAGTTTCATGGTGTCTCCAAGGTTTTGAGCCACGTGGCGATTTGCGTCGGACTTCGCGTCCGCCGCCGGCATTGTTGGTCTTCGATCTGCGGGTCGTTCCCGGGTGAGGATGCATGCTGCCGCAGCGCTGCCGCGTGCACATCGGAGTCGCTACCCAATTTGCGGGATGAACCTACCCAAATTGCATCCCTGGGCGCATCTGATGCCGTGAGGGGTGGGGGCGTCCCTCCCAGTGAGGAGGATGTCAAACCTCGGGGTTCTGGGGCGGCTCGAAGGGCAGGACGTCGTGGAACTTCGTGTAGTCGAGGCGATCGATGCCGTCCTCGCCCGCCGCGAAGATATCCGCGAAGGAGTGGTTCCAGTGGATCGAGGCGGGCCAATACTCCTGACGCGACATGAGCATCTGACCCGTGGTCTCGTCCGTGCCGGCGATCGTGAGCAGCAGATAGCCCCTCGCCGCCTTGAGTGACTCGGCGGTGGCGCCCGCGAGCGGGCTCGCATCGTCGATGACGTGCATCAGGCTCCAGCCGAAGAGGAACACCGGCTGCTCGCTGCGGCGCAACGGCAGATCGTAGATGCGCCGCATCGGCGCCCCTTCGACGCTGCGCTCGTCACGGATCAGGCGCAGCTGCGCGCTCGCCTCCATGATGACGTTCTGCCGCTCGTTGGCGGCACGCAGCATGAGGGTCTCGCGGCCGTCGAACTGGCGGATCACGGCCTGGCGCGCGAAGAGGATGCGCGCGGTGGGCCTCGAGAAGCGGGCGAACATCATCCCGGTGATGAGCGCGACGCTCATGAGGCCGGTGAAGATTTCCGTCGAGGCGATGAGGTGCGCATACACCGTCTGCGGGTGCATGTCGCCGTAGCCGACCGTGGCGAGGGTCTCCACGCTGAAGAAGAACCGGCCCCAGTAACCGGGCGGATTGAGGTTCGCGACATCGCCCGGCTGCAGCTGATAGGCGGTGGCGAAAATGAGGTTGAAGAGGGCGAAGAAGCCGGCGTAGCTCGCGAAGAGGCGCGGCCAGCTCATGGTCATCAGCAGGTGATAGAGGTCCTGCCAGCGCCGGCGCGGCAGGCCCGAGGTGATCACCTGCCGACCGCCGGGGAAGCGGTGGATCAGGGGGTGCGGCTTCAACATTCGCCAAGCTTACCCATCGCGACCTGAGCCGTGCATCCCCCTTGTGCGGGAGAGTCGCCGCGTTGGCCGACGGCCGCGGCTCTGGCGCTGTCAGTGAGCGCCGGGCACGGAGCGTTGCAGCCTCGGGTCGTAGGTCCAGCGGCGCACCTTGCGGGCCCGCAATCGCTTGGCATCGCGGTGCCTGGGATTGATCAGGATGTTCGACTCCTCCGGCACGATCACGGAGGGAACTTCCGTGATGAGGCTCTTGACGGTAGCGATCCAGTCTTTGCCCCAATTGTCCCAGCCTACTTGCTCGGTTGGCGCGAGCACGGCGCGGCTGCGCCAGGCGGATGGAGGAATCGCGATCCGCACGAGATATCGGTTAAGGGGCAGCGGATCGCTGCCGGATAGGTGCACGAGAGTCTCGAGGCACGCCAGCGCGATGGTCGATGAGCAGTAGAGCACCGCACTGCCCTTGCGATTCCAGCGTCCCCCGGTCTTCTCGGCGCCCCTGCCCGAGAGGTCGTCCGCTCCGTAATCGCGAGCGTCGGGCGCGATGCGCCAGACTTCTCTCACTGGGTGCGCTCGCTCAAAAGAGCGAATGTTATCACTCAAATGAGCGAGCGCGGCAAACCCCGCGTATTGCGGCGATTATCGCGGCGGCTCCGGAAAGAGCGCCTGCAGGATCTTCACGCTCATCTCCCGCGGCATCTGCTTGACGAGCGAGCGCATCAGCTGCTTCTTCAAATATAGGATCTGCTCGGGCGATAACGCGCCGAGCATGCCGCGCCGATCCGGCGGTAGATACGGCACCGGATCTCCCTTGGTCTGGAACACGTAGTGATCGAACATCAGGCGCCAGATCTCGCGGCGCTCGGGGGTGAGCTGGCGCAGCGCGAGCAGTGAGTGCACGAGCGCTCCGAAGGGCTCCGCCGCCCAGTCGGTCGGCTCGCACCACCAGAAGTTGATCGAAAAGTTCACCGGCTCGAGCGCCTCGACGTTGTGCCACCAGAGGCTCGGGATGAAGATGGCATCTCCCGGCTCGACTTCCGCCGTTTCCGCGGCGGCGAGCGCTTGGGTGAAGCGCGGGTAGCGATCGAGGTCCGGCGCCGAGACTCTCACCATGCTGGTCGGCTGCCCGCCCGGAGAGAGCTCGAGCGGTCCGACATAGAGATTGGCGAGCTGCTCGGGCGGAAAGAAGGTGAAGCGCTTGCGCCCGGTGACCGTGCAATTGATGCCTTCCATGTTGTCATAGTGCGTAGCCGCCGTGACCGCATTGCCTACCCACACGTACGACCACGCGGACTTGCCCATCTGGGCGAGCATCTCGAGGGTGTTTTCCCGGCCGATCTGCGGAAAGTAGCGCTCGATCGCCCTCGCGCCCGTATAGATCGCCGGTGCGTCAGCCCGAGTCCTGCAGGCGAGAATGCTCGCGAGCGCCGCGTGCAACGGCTGCTCGCGGTACTCGAAGTTAAGCCCAGACAAATCGTCCCGATAGAAATAAAGACCCTTGATCTCCGGGCGCCCGACCATGATCTTGAGCGGCTGGCCCGGGTCGCGAGCCCGGACGTACTCGAGCAGTGCCTCGGGGGATTGAGCGGCCGCGCGCACGATCGGCCATTGCGCCACGAACCCCTTGATCACCGCCGGCCTGCCGCGCGGGAGGATCTCCTCGCGCAGCGTTTTGAGATCGACATCGCGCCATTCCGGCACTTTGGCGAGCGGAAGTTGTTCCAGAGGAACGGCGGTCGACATCAAGAGAGCTCCGATGGCCTTACGGCTCGAGCGAATCGTATCACCGCTGGCGCCCCGCGGGGACGCGCAGCTGAGGTCGCAGTCAGGGAGTGGCTTATCTATTGCCAATATAGATGCGCTGCGTCGCTTGATCGCCCGGTGATCGTGCTCGATGGTGTTGCTTGGATAGCGACGCGCTCGCACCGTCACGGATTTCCATCGCGGGCCCTCCTCGGCGAGCAACGGCAAACGGCGATCGGATGCCCGATAATCAATTTATGGTATGATAGACCATATGGTTAGGGCGACCCTGATCTTTCGGGACCAGCAGGTCGACCCACTGGATGGCTCGATTACGGAAATGGTGATCTGGCGGCTCCAGGAACCGGTGCCGGGCTGCCAGCATCGCTTCAAGTATCGGCTCTTCTATGGCTTCCCGGACCGCCTCGTCGTGCGTTACGACAACGAGACCGGCAAGGGAGACCACCGGCATGTCTCAGGACGGGAGGATGCCTACACCTTTACGGACGAGAAACGACTGGTTGAGGATTTCCTGGCGGACAGGCGCCGCCTAGGAGGTAAGTGATGGCCAAGCGACGCATTCAGGTGCACGTGGGTACTGCCGAGGGCATGGGTCGGCGTTTCGTTGATGCCTGGCGAAGGGCGGCGCGCGGCGAGCGGGTACGTGAGGAGCATCTTACGTTCGTGGACTTCAAGCAGATGCTCGGCACTTTGTCGGATGAGCGGCTACGGCTGTTGAAGGAAGTCCGGCGGGAAGGAGCTGCGTCCGTGCGCGAGCTCGCCGACAGACTCCATCGCGACTACAAAAACGTCTACGACGACGTTGAGAGGCTTACGGCCGCCGGGCTCCTCGAGCGTGATGACGGTCATCTGACGGCTCCCTATGAGACTATCCTGGCAGAGGTGTCGCTCGAGTCAGTTTGAGCTGAGACCCCGGATCGAGCCGCGCGGAACGCCGGCGCCGGACGGTCAGTGCCCGCAGGGCAGGGGGTGAGTCGCGCCCGACTCCAGGCGGATGTTGGCAAGCCCCAGGGTCAGCTTGCCGCTCGTTGCGAGCGTGAAGGGCGTCCACACGTGGCGCATGTCCTCCCCCGCGGAGGCGAAGCAGGCGAGCGGCACGTCGAGGTGTCGCCACTTGCCGCGGGGAGCGGACTCGAGGACTTGCGTTAAGGGTAGCGTGCCGGCGCAGGAGGCGCCGCAGCTCATGCCGAGCATCACCGGGGCGCTCGGCGCTTCCTCCACGCGGTAGTCGAGCCCGAGGGCGAGTTGCGCGTTGGTTTGTCGCGCGAGGTTGATGGCGGTCGCGCCGGTGATTTCCGCGGTGGCCTGACCGCTGCCGGACCAGCGAAGTCGCCGCGCATCTTCCTGCTTCGCCTCATCGATCGCGCTGAGCCGCAGCCGTCCGCTCGCGGAGCGGCCGATGCCGCGTGGCAAGGGTTGGGCGCCGGCATCATCGGCGAGCGCCCAGTGCCAGCCCGAGCCCATGCGCCCGGCGGCAAAGAAGGTCGTGGTGTCGATCGTCGAGGCCGCCGGCAGGCCGCTCGCTTGCGGCAGCCGCGGGAGGTTGCCGTTGCTCGCATCGCGCAGGCCATAGCCCAGGGGAAATAGCGCTCTGCCCGGGCTATCGGTGCCGAACTGCAGCGGGGTGCGCGGCCAGGAGAAGGACAGCCGGCCGCGGAAGTCGTAGCGCACCGCGCCGTCTTGCTGGCGAAAGAGCACATCGGCCACGCCCTCGCCCTCGGAGCCCGGGAGCCAGGCGGCGACGAAGGCGCTCGAGGCGTTGAGCTCCGGATTCACCCACAGCGGCCGACCGGAGAGAAATACCGACACGACCGGGATTCCTTGCGCGCGCAGGCCCTTAAGAAGCTCAAGATCCGTGTCGTTCCCGGGACTGAACGCGAGGTTGGGCACATCGCCCTGGAACTCCGCATAAGGATTCTCGCCGTAGACGACGATGGCGACGTCGGGCTTGCGTTTGAAAGTGCCGTCGGAACTCAACTCGGCCTCGCCCCCGGCGGCGCGCACGGTGGCATCGATCCCCCGCCAGATCGACTCGCCATGCGGGAAGTCGCTATTGGTGGTGCCCGTCCCCTGCCAGGTGAGGGTCCAGCCGCCGCACTGCTTCGGGATATTGTCCGCGCCGTCACCAGTCACCAACACCCGCTCCCGGGGCGCAAGCGGCAGCAGGTGATGCTCGTTCTTGAGCAGCACCAGCGACTCGCGCACCGCGCGGCGCGCGATGGCGCGATGGCGCGCGGACCCGAGGAGCTCGAAATCTCCGGCAAGAGGCCGCGAGGCGGGCGGTCCTTCCTCGAAGAGGTGATCGCGCAGCTTCACCCGCAGGATTCTTCTGACGGCATCATCGAGGCGGGCGCGCGCAATCTCCCCCGCGCGCACCTGCTCGAGCGTGTTGGCATAGAGCTGGCGCCAGTCATTCGGCGCCATGAACATGTCGAGGCCGGCGTTGATCGCCTGCGGGCAACTCGCGTCCGTGCAGCCGGGGAGCTGGCCCTGCGCGTTCCAGTCCCCGACCGCGAAGCCGTCGAAGTGCCAGCGGTCCTTGAGGATTTCGGTGAGCAGGCCGTAGTTGCCCTCCATCTTGACGCCCTGCCAGCTCGAGAAGGAGACCATGATCGACTGCGCGCCGGCCTCGATCGCGACCGGGTAGCCCGCGGCATCGTTATCCCGAAGCTCAGTCTCGCTCTCGGTGTTATCCCCCTGATCGACGCCCCCCGTGCCGCCATCGCCCACGTAATGCTTGGGGGTTGCGATGACGTGCCGATCATCGAGGAAGTCGCGCGTGCCGGGCGCGCCCTGAAGTCCCAACACCATGGCGCGCGCGTAGGCGCGCACGATCGCCGGGTCCTGCGAATAGCTCTCGTAGGTTCTGCCCCAGCGATCGTCACTGACCACGGCGAGAGTGGGGCCAAAGGTCCAGTCGAGCCCGATCGATCTGACTTCCTCGGCGGTGGCCGCGCCGATGAGGCGCATCAGCTTCGGATCGTGCGCGGCCCCGAGGCCAATGTTCTGCGGAAAGACCGTCGCGCCGTAGACATCGTTGTTGCCGTGCACGGCATCGATGCCCCAGAACTCGGGAATCGGGTGCGGGCCATGCGCGGGCGCCATCGAGGCGAGATAGAGCTCATTCGCGAGCGCCAACCACGCCGCAGGGGACGCGCGCGGGTTGCCGCCGGGCTTGGAATTGCCGCCGTTCAAGACCGCGCCCAAGGGATACTGGCGCAGGTCCGCGGGGCTAAGGGTCGAGATGTCGCCCTGGATGAGCTGCCCCACTTTCTGCTCGAGCGTCATGCGCTCGAGGAGCGCGCTCACCCGCTGCTCGAGCTTCGGATCGGCCGGCAGTTGCGGCCGCACGGAAGGCCATTCGAGCGGGTGGACCGTCGCCGGCTTTTCGGCGGCGCTCGTGACGCGAGGACTCCCGGCCAGAGCCATGACCAGCACGGTAACCAGCACCGCAACCAGCGCAGGAACCGCCGGCGACCCCCTGAGACTCGGCCTCTTCATCTGGCGGCGGAGAATCCCACGGCCATGATAGCGCTGTCAATCTGACCGATACCGATCACTCCATCGAGTGATCGGTGCGACAGTCCCCGGAGTAGTGCCAAAAATGACCTCTATTTGAGAAGTCGCTGCACTATAATTGGGGTTAGTTTAGGAAGTCGTGGAGCGGTCATGGAGCGCAAGCAATTGAGAGATCTAGAAAATTGGATGCAGGCCGCCGATCGCAAGCCGCTCATCGTCCGCGGTGCGCGCCAAGTCGGTAAGTCGACCCTGGTCAGGTTGTTCGCCGCGCAACGCCACCAACAGTTGATCGAGGTGAATCTGGAGCGCCACCCCGAGATGGGCTCCGTCTTCGAGAGCATGGACGCGCACGCGATCCTGGGGCAGATCGAGGCGTTGCCGAACATGCCGCGCGCGACAGCCGACTCGATCCTCTTCCTCGATGAGATCCAGGCTGCGCCGGCGGCCATCGGGGCGCTGCGGTACTTCTACGAGGAGCGTCGCGGGCTTCCTGTGATCGCCGCCGGCTCGCTCATGGAGTTCGCGCTGTCCGAGCGCCGGCTTGCGATGCCGGTGGGGCGAGTGCGCTACCTGCCCATGGGGCCAATGGTCTTCACGGAGTTTCTCGATGCGCAAGGCGAGCACAAGCTGAAGGAGGCGATCATGGCCTATGAGCCTGGCGCCCAGCTCGGTCCGATCGTGCACAAGAGGCTGCTGGAGCTGCTGCGGCGATACTACCTCGTCGGCGGCATGCCAGCGGCCGTGGATATGCTCGCAAGGACAGGCAAGCTTGGGGAGGTCTCGGCCGTTCACACCGATCTCATCCAGACGTACCGAGAGGATTTCCAGAAGTACGCGCGCTCGAGAAATCTTGCGCGCATGCAGCACGTGCTGGAATTCGCGGCGCGCAACGTGGGGACGAAAGTCAAATATGCCAGCATACTGAAGGATGCGCACAGCTCCACTCTCAGGCAGGACATCGAGCTGCTCGCCATGGCGCGCCTCGTTTCGAAGGTATTGCATACCCATGCGTCGGGTCTTCCTCTCGAGGCGGATATCGACGAGAGCGTCTACAAGCTTCTCTTTCTCGATGTCGGCCTGATGAATGCAATCTGCGGACTCTCCTGGAAGACGCTGTCGAGATGGCATGATGCCGAGCTCGTCAACGACGGCGCTATCGCGGAGCAATTCGTAGGCCAGCATCTTCTGGAAATGCTCGCGGACTCACCGAGTCGCGAGTTGACTTACTGGCTGCGCGAGGGCCGCTCATCGAACGCTGAAGTGGATTTCGTGGTCGCGATCGAGGGGCGAATCGTCCCCATCGAGGTCAAGGCCGGCGCTCGCGGCAGCCTTCGTTCACTGCACCAGTTCGTGGCCGAGAAGCACGTGCCGCTCGCGGTCCGATTCGACACCAACCCGCCTTCGCGACAGACCGTTGCCGCGACGGTTCGGAGCGCTCGAGGAGCGATGCAGGTCGAGTACGAGCTCATCTCATTACCCCTGTACCTCGTGGAGCGGATGGCCGAGCTCGTGAGCGCCGCGAGCGCCGGGCGCTGACTCGCCGCGAGCCTCGACCGGGCGCTTGCCTCAGCTCGGCCCTCATGCCGGAGAGCAACCTCGGATCGCTCGCCAACTCGACGGCCAAGCGCTCGTAGTGCTCCTGCCGGCTGGGCGCGCCCCATGTCAACTACGAAAGGAGTTGCCACGAGAAGCCGTCCACGATGGATTCTCGACTCGAGAGCTCCGCGGTCTGTCGCGCCATTCGGACCAATAGGCGTCAGAGGGCTGCTCGAGCACGTCGGACTGCCGTTCGATCCGGCCTGCCTCGAATTTCACCTCAATCCGGCGCCCGTCATCACGGCGAGCTCGGCGCAGGTGCGTCAGCCGCTTTATAGCTCGGCGCTCGAGCAATGGAGGCACTACGAGGCCTGGCTCGCGCCCGCGCGCGAGCGGTTCGAGGCCGCAGGCATCCCTCTCGACTGAGCGCGCTTCGCTGGGGTCATGAATGTGTTTTCCCGTCGCCCTGCGAGACACTGAGTATTGAAACATTTTCCGAAGGAACCCACCCAGCCTCACCGTTTTGCTTCTTGGCCCAAAAGAAACCACTCTCCTCACATGAGAGATCCAGAATTTCACCCAGAGAGACTGTTAGCTCGATGGCGTTAAAGGCGTGGCTGAGATGCCATTTGCCGCCGGACTCTACCAACCACTCGTGGGGCGTCCAGCCCGAGCGGCCGTCTCCTGCTGTGCACCATACCCAACCATCGATGCGCGTGCGTCGGGCAAAATCGGGCATGACCGACTCGCCCGCCGCAACGGAGATCGGGTTTTCGTAAGGGCTTTGGTACGACTGTATGACTACTGCTTTCATGCCCCTGCGACTCGTGGCCTAGCTCGACTTCGCGGCCGCTCAAGCATCCACGCGGATATGCTCAGGCGGCAGGCGGGCATGATAGCGCTCATACATCTTCGTGTAAGCGGCCTCCAGGTGTCCCGCCGATGCGGCCGTGTCAAACAAGGGTGTCGTCCGCAGGTCGCCGGCCAACTTGGCCCTGATGTCGGCCAGCCGCGGCGGATCGCTCGCCAACTCGACGGCCAAGCGCTCGTACTGCTCCTGGGTCGAGGCGGTGAGCTGCGGCAACCCGACGGCCTCGAGCAGGCTCGCCCCGACCCGGCTGGCGAAGGTCTCACCGCTCAAGGTGAGCACCGGTAAACCCGCCCACAACGCATCGCTCGCCGTCGTGCCCGCGTTGTAGGGCAGGGTATCGAGGAAAAGGTCAGCCGCACGATAGCGGGCGAGATACTCGGGCATCGGCAGTCTGGCGCCAAAGACGATTCGATCGGCCGCGACGCCTCTCGCCTGCGCTTCGCGCCGCAAATTGCGCTCGAGGGACTCGTGGCCGCCGAGGAGGAGGAGGCTGCTGCCCGGCACGCCGCGCAGTATCCGCATCCAGCCGGCGAAAGTATCGGGGGTGATCTTGTAGGTGGCGTTGAAGCAGCAGAAGACGAAGCCCGTCGGCGGCAGTTCGAGCTCCTGGCGGCTGAATCGCCTCACCGCGATCGGCCGTTGGGAGTCATTCACCTGATAGCTCGGCAGGTAGATGATCTTCTCGCCATAGTGCTTTTGATGGCTCTCCGGGATGATCGTCTCATCCGCAATCAGATAGTCCATGTACTCGGCCGCCAGGGTGCCGAGAAACCCGAGGTAGCTCACCTGCATCGGCGCCGCCCGCAGGGCGAATATCCCCGGCCTCGCGCCGCGCGTGAAGCCGCCCAGATCCACGGCGATGTCGATTTCCAGACTCCTCGCAAGGCGCGCGATGTCGGCATCGGACTCGTGGCGCACATCGAGAAAGCGATCGAAGGCCGCCGCCGTCCGCCGTCTCATCTCATCTTTGGTATCCGGTCCGAGGGAAAATGCGGTCAGCTCGAGCTGCGAGCGATCGTGAATCTCGAACAGCTGCGCGGTCAGGTATGAGGTCGCATGGTTGCGAAAGTCCGCGGAGAAGTACCCGACGCGGATCCTCTCGCGCCGGCTTCGCATCGGGAGCGGCCCGAGCGCGGCGTTGGGCGGGCACTTCTGCCGCACCCAGCTGCGCGCGGCCTGCATCTGTAGCGGCGGCGAGCCGCACAAGCCGAGGAGGGTGAAGGGGTTCGATGCGGCCACATCGCGCGCGATGAGCGCCACGAGCCGCGCGAGCTCGGGCGCGAACTCATGCCAATCGGCAATCTGCATCCGCGCGTGCAGGCGCGCGCCGTAGGAGGAGTGTCGCTTGGGGTCGAGCGCGATCGCTTGCGTGTAGCTCGCGATCGCACGCTCGGGCCGCTCGAGCATGGCGAGCGCGTTGCCCCGGTTGTGGTAAGTGTTCGCATCGTCGGGCTTGAAGGCGATCGCCCGATCATAGCTTTCGAGCGCCGCCTCGAACCGCTCCAGGGCATAGAGCGCATTGCCGCGCAGGTACCACGCGCCGGGATGCTCGGGTGCGAGCGCGATGGCTTGCTCGAGACTCGCGATCGCCGCCTCGTAGCGCATCAGCTCGATGAGCGCCCGGGCGCGCTCGAAATAAGCCGAGGCGTAGTCGCGCCTGAGCGCGATGGCCTCGTCATGGCTGGCGATTGCGGCCGCGTACTGCTTGAGCTCGAAGAGCGCGTTGCCGCGGTAGTGGTGGCTTGGCGCATGATCGGGCTGGATCGCGATCGCTTGCTCGAAGCTTGCGAGCGCGGCGGTCGGCTGTCTGAGCGCGCGCAAGGCGTTGCCCTGATTGATGAGCGCCGCGAGGCTGCGGGGGTCCAGCCGCAGCGCTTCGCCAAAGAGCGCGGCGGCGCGTTGCGGGTCCCCGGTTTGAGCGGCAATGATGCCGAGGAGATTGAGCGCCTCGAGCTGCCCGGGCTTGAGTTGCAGAACCTTGAGGCACAGCGTGCGCGCTTCATCGAGCCGCCCCGCCCGATGCAGCCGATGCGCGTCGCCAAGCGCCGATTGGACCTCAGGCTCTGCGTTCATCCGTGCCGGGGATAGCTGTAGAGCTTGATGCGGTAGAGATGAATCACGTGGGCGTCCATCAGGAGCTCGCGTCCCTGGTTGCTCTGATCCCCGTTCAACCGCCGCTCGATCCTCCACCGGCCATCCCACCACGCCAACTCATCGATTGCCGCGATGCCGGCGATCCGATCATCGACATCCGGATCGCGAAGGCATGAGACGGCAAGTCCGCTGCCGAGGACGTCGAACTCAGCGGGCGAGGTCTGCAGGATGAGCATCGCGCCGTCGGTGGTGAGCGGTGTTTGCGTGCGCCAGGCGCTTGCCAGCGTGGCGCGAAAGAGATAACCGCCGAGGGCGAGTGTCTGGCTGGGGCGGGGACTGGTGAGGTGCAGCACCAGGGCGCGAGTCTTGCCGTGCGCCTGCGCGTCGATGAGGCGCTCGCCGAGCTCACCCGCGATCCGATAGACCGCCGCGAGCTGAGTCTCGGGCGAGTCATCGCCGGCGGGCGGTTCATCGACCCCGAAAGCGGAAAAGCCGAGCGCGCCGCGCTGACCCAACACATAGAGCGCATCGTAGGGCGCAAGATCGAGGCGCGACTCGGGTACGAAGAGGGGATTTCCGGCCTGCTGATATCGGCCGATCCAGCGCTCGAAATCCGGCCAGTAGATATCCGGCGCGTAGAAGTCGATCTCGGGCGCGGCCGCGCGATAGATCATCTGCGTGAAAGGGTAGGGCCCCCCGCTCGGGTACTCCCCCGCGCGCTCATGCGGGGCGGGCAGCTGCGCGTTGAGGTACATCGGCAGCCCGTACTGCTGCTTGCCGGCGCGAGCGACGGCGTTGATGAATCGCGCGTAGTACCAGGCCATGAAGAGCTCATCCGCCGATTCGCCGAACGTCCCCTTCCAGCTGCCGCCCCCGGGGCGGAAGTCCTCGGCGAGCCTTCGCGGCAGCCGTGCGCGGGATTTCTGCAGCGCCCGCAGCAACTCCTGCGGCACCGGCTCGGCGAACAAGCGGTTGGCTTTCACCGAGCGATCCCGGCCCCCGAGGCCGAGATAGCCGACTTCGTTCTCCACCTGCACCATGAGCACCGTCTGCGCGCTCGAGTCGATCTCGCGCACGTGGCGCATCAACTGCGCGAACGCCAGGCTGTCCGCGCGCTTTGTCTCCTCACCCAACACCGAGAGCATCGGCAGCGGCGCGCCGCCGGCGGCCACCGCCCGCGGGAAACGCCGGCTGTTGGCGAGCACCCACGGCGGAGCGTAGCTCGAGAAGGCGTTCTTCCAGCTGCCGAACCAGAGGAGCACCAGGTGCAGGCGCTCCCGGCGCGCCACCGCGATCCAATGATCGAGCACCGTGAAATCAAAGTGTCCTTCATCGGACTCGATCTCATCCCAGGCGATCGGCATCAACACGGTGTTGAAATGCTCGGCCGCGAGCCGCGGCAAAATGGCATCCGCCTGGGTAGCGGTACCGGCGGAGGAGTTGCCGAGCTCGCCGGCGAGCATCAGAAACGGTTTGCCGTTGAGGAAAAGCTGCGCCACGCCCCCCTCGAAGCGAAGTTCCGGCGGACCCTGCGCCGCAGCCGGCGCCGCCGCCAGGATCAGAGCCGTGGCGGCCATTGCCCCGAGGTAGGTGCGAGCGCGCATCCGGGAATCCTTGCAAAGCGTCATCGGCTGAGCAATGATAGCGCTGTCAAGGCGGCGCCGGCGTCTGACGTGGTTCGCGAACAACGCCGATGGTGCGCCGGATCGCGCTCGAGGGGTGATCAGGGTTGGGGGCGAGAGGCTCCCGCAGGACGGTAGCGGTGATGGTGTTCACGCAACCACAACGCTGTGAGGCGGCGCGCGCGGCGCGCGACAGCGACGGCCGGGCAAACGCTTTTTGGAGTGCGGGCAAGCGCTCGAACGGGGAAATCACGCACCGGCAAGCCGGAACGTGCCATGTCCGCCACAACAGTTGACATCGGCCAAAGAACAGGCACATACTCGGACGGCGTTAAGGTAGCGCTACCATAGTAGGGGGTAGCAGATGAATGCCAGGGCGCAAGGGGGCTTCCGAATTCTGATCCTGGGCATCGGTCGTGTTGGGGCCGTGCCGTGTGTTGTTTTCACGCAACGTCCAGATCTTTTTGAGGGGGAGATGTCTGATGAGCCGCAAGTCTAGGCGAAATATTTCCAAGAACGCCGCCAAGGCCGAGCGAACGCTGGCTCCGCGGCTGCCGTTTGGCAGCGCGGGCACGCTGGGGCTCTCCAGCCTGGCGCTGGGCTCCATGGCCTTTGCCGGTGCGCTGCACGCTCAGGACGCATCGCCCACGAAGGCGGCTAATGGGAGCGCCGCCAAGCCGAAGGCGGCGCCGACCGCCCAGCAAGCGAAGTCCTTGCGATCCAAGGTCACCAAAGTCGCCGCGAGCGGCGCGCTGCCGGCCAATGGCGCCGGTCTTCTGGCGCAAAACACTCAACCGACGAGCGCAGCCGCCCAAACGCAGACGACGGGCGGTCCGGCCGCATCGAGCGCCAATCAGCTGCAGGAGATCGTGGTCACGGGTATCCGCGGCTCTCTGGAAAGAGGGCTCGAGATCAAGAAGGAGTCGATCGGCGTCGTCGATGCGATGTCGGCGGAGCAGATCGGCCAGTTCCCGGACAGCGACATCGGCGAGGCGGTCGCGCGCCTCCCGGGCGTCACCGTGAATCGCGGCAGCTTGAACTATTCGAGCTCGGCAGGCGCGCCGACGGCGACCGGCAGAGTCCAGGGCATCAACGTCGACGGCTTCGGCGGCTCGTTCAACGAGACGCTGATCGAAGGCCGGCAGATCGCCTCGGGCAACGGCCAGGTGTTCGACTTCTCGGACTTCAGCGCCGTCTATGTCGGCGAGATCGACGTCCATAAGACCCCGGACATGAGCCTGTCCTCGGGCAACATCGGCTCGACCGTCAACGTGAAGTTCCCGAACCCCTTCGATAATCCCGGCTCGCACCTGAAGGCCTTCTACCAGGAGGACGTCAACAGCAACGCGGGACAGGGTAGCCCCAACTTCGGGCTGCTGTGGAGCGACACCTCGGACGATGGCAAGCTGGGCATCCTCCTCGATGCGGACTATCTCGACGACAAATACAAGAACCAGCACCAGGACATCGTCGGCTGGAAGGGCAACACCGCGTTCCCCTGCTCCTCGCTCGCGGCCAATTACACCACCGCCTTCGGCAGCACCGGCTGCGCGAGCGTCGGGGCGGGCGCCACCGGCAACAGCGCGGTGCCGGTGTGGTACCCGCAGGACATGGCGATGTACCTCGAGTACATCGACTCGCGGCGCAAGGACGCGCGCGCCTCGATCCAGTATCGACCGACCGACAACGTGCTCGTCACCTTGGATGACAACTACTCCTCCGACGATGAGTACGATCAGCGCTATCAGCGCAGCACCTGGTTCGGGGGATTCCCCGACGCGCAGTTGGATAGCAACGGCACGATCGTGAACTTCGAGAACACGGGGCCGACGGACTTCAACTCGTTCGTTGCCGACCAGTACATCGTCACCAACACTCCGGGCATCAACGTGCTGTGGGATGTCAATGACAACTGGACGGCGGAGTTGGACGCCGACCAGTCCGAATCACAGTACAACCCGAACGGGGGCTACACCGACATCGACGCCGATACCGGCTACGGCAACGTCACCAACGAGAACACCGGCGGTCTGGTCCTCAACAACAACAGCAACGTGCTGCCGTACTGGAGCGCGGTGGGTCCGAACGTCGCGGCCGCGGGCTCGAGCGCGGTCATCTCCTCGAACTACAACGGCCTTGACCCGTTCATCATCGGCTCGCACGTGCTGCCGATCCAGATCCAGGAGAACTCGGACAAGATCAACGAGGCGAAGCTCGATGCCACCTGGCACCAGGACACCACCAAGGTCAATTTCGGCGTCCAGTACATCGATGACCTGTGGAATTCCTCGCAGTGGAGCACCTTCCAGAACAACTACTGGCAGATCTGGGGCGGCTATGGACCGGCCTCGGGCGGTACGCAGGGCGTGCCGCTGCCGGCCTCGCTCTTCTCGCCCGTCAGCACCGGCTCCTGGATGCCGGGCTACAGCGGCCAGGGGAACCTGCCGGGGAGCCTGCTGCAGTACAGCCCCTACTCGGTGTTGAACTACCTGCTCAACCAGCCCGCCGATTCCGGCTGGAGCCCCTCGGCCGGGTATCCGGTCTGGACGGGCGCGGCCGATGGCGACCCGGCGGCGTTCCAGCCGGGCTCGCAGCAGCACATTGACCGCAAGAACTATGCGCCGTTCGTGGTCGTGACGCACGACTTCCCGCTCGGCGACATGACGCTCAACACGAGGCTCGGTCTGCGCTATGAGAAGACCGACGAGGAGATCAGCGGTCTCTCGGCGCCGCTTATCGGCATGGGGTGGGAAGGTGCCGGGGACCCGACGGCATACACGTTCGCAACGTCCCCGAACCCGGTCTGGACCGTCGTCCACAATAACTACGGCTACTTCCTCCCGGCGCTCGACCTGAACCTCATGGTCACGCCGAACTTCAAGCTGCGGTTCGATGTCTCACGGACGGAATCGGCGCCGGCCAACCAGGATCTCATTCCGAACACCACCTACAGCGGACGGGTCAACGCGCTCGGGGCCACGGGTAACAACCCGGATCTGATGCCCTACGAGTCGACCAACCTGCTGCTCGGTGCGGAGTGGTATTACGCCCCGAACGACTACGTCTCGGCGGAGTCGTTCTTCAAGGACGTGAAGAACTTCCCGACCTCGAGCGTGGTGGACGTCACGGTTCCGGGCATCAACGACCCGGCACCGTGCTCGTACGTCGGCACCGCCACCTTCACCGATCCCAATTGCGGCAAGCCGGCGGTGTTCTCGGAGAGCACCTTCACCAACGCCGGCAAGGCCGACGTGGACGGCATCGAGGTCACCTGGCAGCAGATGCTGATGTGGGGCTTCGGCTTGCAGATCAACGGCACCTACGTGCACACCAACGGCAACTTCAACAACTACAGCCTGACCTCGAACCAGTTCGCGGTCACGGGCCTCGGCAACTCGGCCAACTTCATCGGCTTCTACCAGGCGCACGGGTTCCAGGCCCGGCTCGCGGTGCAGTGGCAGGGCACCCAGCTGCTGACGCTCGGACAGGAGCAGGGCGGGGCCGCCTTCGGCAACGAGCCGGTGTACCTGGCGGCGTCCACGGAGCTCGACTTCAGCGCACAGTACGACATCAACGATAACCTGAGCACCTACCTGCAGGCGACGAACCTGACGGACGCCATCTATCACAGCTATGGACGGTTCTCGAACCAGACCTTGAACCTGATAAACTACGGACGTGATTTCGCCCTCGGCGTACGCATGAAATTCTGAAGGTGACAGAAGCCCTCAAGGCGGTCGTCATCGTCGGTGGAGGAACCGCCGGCTGGCTCACCGCAGGCATCATCGCCGCCCGCCATCAGGCTCGGATGAAGGCGGGCGGCTTCTCGGTGACGCTGATCGAGTCCCCGGACATCCGGATCATCGGCGTCGGGGAAGGAACGTGGCCGACGATGCGCTCGACCCTGGAGAGGATCGGCGTGTCGGAGACCGCACTCTTCAGGGAGTGTGACGCCGCCTTCAAGCAGGGGGGCAAGTTCAGCGGCTGGACGACCGGCGCCGAGGATGACGCCTATTACCATCCGCTCATGGTTCCGCAGGGCTTCTCCCAGGTGAATCTCGTGCCGCACTGGCTGCGGGCGGGCCAGGCGGTGAGTTTCTGCGATTTCGTGACGCCCCAGGGTCGGCTCTGCGATGAGGGGTTGGCGCCGAAGACGATCACCCACGGGGAGTACCGGGCGCTCGCCAACTACGCCTATCATCTCGATGCCGGCAAATTCGCGCCGTTCCTCGCCCGGCACTGCACCGAGAAGCTGGGCGTGAGCCACGTGCTCGCCGATGTCGTGCAGGTCAATCAGCGCGAGTCGGGCGACATCGAGAGCGTGCTGACGAAGCAGGCCGGAGAGGTTCACGGCGATCTTTTCATCGACTGCAGCGGCTTTCAGGCGCTGCTCATCGGCAAGACGCTCGGCGTCGGCTTCAAGGAGTGCGGCGATGTCCTCTTCTGCGATACCGCGCTTGCCGTACAGGTGCCGTTCGATGCCCCGGATGCGCCCATGGCCTCCCAGACCATCGCGACGGCACACGAGGCCGGCTGGACCTGGGACATCTGCCTGCCCACACGGCGCGGCGTCGGTTACGTCTACTCGAGCCGCCATCAGAGCGAGGAGTCGGCGCGCGCGACGCTGCTCAAGTACATTGGGCCCGAGCACGAGGGCCTGCCGGTCCGCAAGATCCCGATCCGCGCCGGCCATCGCGAGACCTTCTGGAAGAAGAACTGTGTCGCGATTGGCCTCGCGGGTGGCTTCCTCGAGCCCCTCGAGTCCTCCGCCATCGTCCTCATCGAGCTTTCCGCCAAGCTCCTCGCCGAGCAGATGCCGGCGTGCCGCGAAGTGATGGACATCATCGCCAAGCGCTTCAACGAGGTGACGCTGTATCGCTTCGGGCGCATCGTCGATTTCTTGAAGCTGCACTACGTGCTCACGAAGCGCACCGATACCGCCTTCTGGCGCGACAACCTCGATCGGGCGACGGTGCCCGATCGGCTGCGGGATCTGCTCACGCTGTGGAAGTACCAGTCACCCTGGTTCTTCGACGAGCTCGATCGCCTGGAGGAGGTGTTCCCGGCGGCGAGCTATCAGTACGTGCTCTATGGGATGGGCTTCGAGACGGAAGTGGTGCCCGAGGACACCGTGGATACCGCGCTGGCTGCCTCGCGCTTTCTCAGGGAGAATGAGCGGATCACGGGCGAGATGCGCGCGCGTCTGCCGAAGAACCGCGAGCTCTTGAATAAGATCTACGAGTACGGACTGCAGCCCGTTTGAGGTCCGTGCCGGGACGGATTCGCACCATGACCCGCATCGTTCCGCTCAACAAAGAGACCCACAAGTCCTTGAAGGTCGATGCGCGCGCCTCGGCGGCGTACGGCGACAATCAGCGCTTCACGCACGTGATCGTCAACGAGTTTCCGCACCTGCTCGTGCATTACCCGATCCTCTTCGCGAAGGACGGCGGCACCGGGGAGTTTCACTGCGGGGTCATGCTCGGGTTCGAGGAGGCGGAGAACCTCTTTCTCGAGGAGTGGCGGGATCTTCAGTTCTACCGGCCCCTCGGGTTGCAGCGCGTGCCCTTCTACGCGCACGGGCCCGAGGTCGCGATCGACTTGGATCATCCCCGGGTCGGCGTCGCGGACGGCAAGCCGCTTTTCACCGAGTACGGCCAACCGACGCACTACCTGCAGAGCATCATCTGGGCCTTCCAGGACTTGGCACCCGGCATCGAGGTGACGCGCCACTTCATCACTCGCCTGCTCGAGCTCAATCTCATCGAGCCGCTCGACATCGAGGTCGAGTTCGACGATGGCAGGATCTTGAACTGTGAGGGGCTCTACACTGTCAACCAGGAGACCTTGAGGACATTGCCCGATGCGGCGGTGGTGGAGCTCTACCGGCGCGGCTACATGCGTCTCATCCACTACCTGATCGGCTCGCTCAAGCAGATTCCCGTGCTGGCGAGGAAGAAAAACGGACGCATCCTGAAAGCGACCGAGAGCCTCGCGGGCGTGCGCACAGCGGCTCTCGGCTGACCTCTCGTTCCCGGCGGCGATCTCCGCGGTGACCATGACTCTCTCCCCAAAAGAGATCGCCGGCCGGGACCTTTCTCGGGAGCGCTTCCAGCGCGAGGTGGTCGAGCGCTGCCGGCCCGTCATCCTGCGGGGGCTCGTCGCCGACTGGCCGGTCGTTGAGGCCTCAAACGGCTCGCCCGCGCGGCTGAAGGACTACCTTGCGGCGTTGGATATCGGCGGCCGGGTCGAGGCTTATCTCGGCGCTCCGGCGATCGCCGGCAAGTACTACTACGAGCCCGATCTCAAGGGCTTTAACTTCGAGCGGCGCATGATGACGCTGCTCGATGCGCTCAAGGTCATGGTCGAGTCGCTGGATCGCGCCGATGCGCCCTCGATCTATGTCGGCTCGGTGCCGACGGGCGAGTCGCTCCCGGGCTTCGCCGCCGCCAATCCCATGCCGCTGCTCGAGCAGGGCCTGAGTCCGCGGATCTGGCTCGGCACCCGCTCGAATGTCTCCTGCCATCACGACACGTTCGACAACCTCGCCTGTGTCATCGCGGGACGGCGGCGATTCACGCTGTTCGCGCCCGAGCTCATCGGCAAGCTCTACGTCGGTCCCATCGACAATACGATGGCGGGTGCGCCGGTGAGTCTCGCCGCCTCGGCCGATGGCCCGGAGGAGGGACGATTCCCGCTTTTCGAGCAGATCCGGGCGCAGGCGCTTCGGGTCGAGCTCGAGACCGGAGATGCGCTTTACCTGCCCAAGCTCTGGTGGCACAAGGTCGAGTCGCTCGCGCCGCTCAACGGCCTCGTCAATTATTGGTGGGATGCCTTCAGCGCCGGACCTGACGCACCCTACACGAGCATGCTGCTTGCCATGATCGCGATCGCGGAGCGCCCGCCCGCCGAGCGCCAGGCGTGGAAGGCGTTTTTCGACCATTACGTGTTTCGCACCGGCGGTCACCCGCTCTCGCACCTGCCGCCCGAGCAACATGGGCTCTTGGGGCCCCTGAAGCCGGAGAACTACGCGCGTCTGCGCGCCCGGATCATGCACATGCTGCGGGGCGTCTGAGCCGCGCTGATAATGGTCCAATGCTACTGGCCGGCTTCATCGTGATCGGTGGCCGCCTTCACGGACTGCCTCAGTCTTGATAACATACCGACTTGTCGGTACTCTCAATCCCAAGACCGGGTCAAATAAGGATGGAATACGTCATGAAAGAAAGAGCAATGTCGCGCCGCAGTCTGCTGGCGACGGGTGCGTTCGCGTTCGGTGCGGCGGCGGTCATGCCGGAGATGGCCGGTGCGTGCGCAGCGGCAGGGTTGAGCCTGAAAACCGAGCACACAATCCGGAGATATTATGCCGCGTGGGAGAAAAAGGACTGGCCCGCGCTCAACGTGCTGCTGGCGGAAGACTTCACATTCTCGAGCCCAAATGACGACCACGACAGTAGAAGCCTATTCAAGACACGTTGCTGGGATTCAAATGCAGATCTCATCGGGCACTTCGATCTGCAGCTGATCGCGGGAAACGGTAACGATGCGTTGGTGATGTACGTCTTACACATCAAAAACGGCAAAACGATCGAGAACATCGAACATTTCCACATGCGGGACGGAAAGGTGGCGTCCGTCCGGTGCTACTTCGGCCAGCAGAATAGCTATCCAGCCGCAGTGACAGGCGGCCAGAATTAAGTAGCTGCCGATGACGACTTCATCGCCAACATCTCGACCGCCCGGGCCGATTCGCGCTCAGTCGAGAGCGATGCCTGCCCTCTCGAACCGCTCGCGAGCGGGCGCGAGCCAGGCCTCGTAGTGCTTCCACTGCTCGAGCGCTGAGGCATAAAGTGGCTGGCGCACCTGCACCGAGCTCGCGGTGATGACCGGCGCCGGATTGCGGTGAAATTCGAGGCACGCCGCATCGAACGGCAGTCCGACGTGCTCGAGCAGCCGTCTGACGCTCGGCTCGAACGAGGTCACGACCTCCTCGTACGGGAACTCGAGGATGCGCTCGCCTAGTATTCGCTGCCAATGCTGCATCAACCGCCGGTAGGCGATGTAGAAGTCCGTGATCTCCGCGAGATCGTAGGCGAAGGGGTAGCCCCCGCCGAAGCGCGTGCGGTAAATGGCGTAGCAGGCCGCGAGCGGATGGCGCGTGATGTGCACGATTCTCGCCCGCGGAAAGGCTCGAAGCAGCAACGGGCAGTAGATGAAGTTGCTGAGCTGCTTGTCGGTCCAACGCATCCCCTCGGGTCGGATTGCGCGAGTGCGCGCCAGGTATTCCGCGGCGAGCGCTCGCCCGTCGAGAGCTGCGAGTCGGGCGGCATAGTCGCGCGCGTCGGCCCCGGGACCCGGCACGATCCCCGTGAATGCGAGGATCGCGTCGGTCACGGCGGTCAGCTCGCCGCCCTGGCGAGTCTGCGGATGATTCGACAGGATGCGCTCGATCAGTGTCGAGCCCGAGCGCGGGAGCCCCACGATGAAGATGGGTGACTCTGCTGCGCCGCTCTCGGGTCGCGCCTCATCGGCTGTGATGAGTTCCGTGAGCGCCTGCATCAGCTCACGGTCGAACGCGAGGTCGTAATTGATGAACGTCCGCTCGATGCGGTTACCCGCGCTCAGGTGCTCCCAGCTTAAGCGGTAGTCGCCGAGATCGTCATAGGACTTGGCCAATGCAAAATGCACGAGGACGGCGTGATCCGACGCGGCAGGCAGCCTCTCGAGCGCCCGCTTCATCTGCGCAATCCAATTGCGCTCATGCGTCTGTCTGCGAAGCCCCACCAAGCCCTTGAACGCAGTCGGCACGAGCGGGTCGATGGCGAGCATGGCTTCGTAATCGCGTTCCGCGAGCTCGAGATTGCCGACGTATTGATGCGTGAGCCCCCGGTTGGCGAGGAGCCTCGCGCGCTGTTCCCGATCGCCGCCGACGAGCGTCATGGCGTGATCGTATAGCGGCAGTGCGCGGCGCTGCTCACCCGCCTGGATCATGAACTCGCCGACGGCTTCCAGGCTCTCCGGCACGTCTCCGGAATGAGCAGCGGCATCTTCCGCGGCGATCAACGCGGCCCGGCGCTCCCCGAGGGCGAGGAGGCACTCGGCCTTCTGCAGCAGACACTGCGCGTGGATGGGCCGCGTACGGAGGGGCTCCTCAATGAGCCGGAGCGCGGTCCGAGGATCGCCGGTGAACAAGGCGATGATGCTGCCCATCAGCCATCCGGCTGGTGTAAACGGCCACGCGTCGCGACAGGCCCGCGCAGCGAGAGCCGCGGCGGCGAGATCGCCCTTGCCGAGACACGCGCCGAACTCCCGTTCGAAGGCAGCGACCGATGGCGTGCGCGTCACTCCACTCATAACGGTCAGATTACCTACCCATCATGGAGCACTTGACCGCTCGAACCCTTCAGGGCCTCGGATGAGCTTCTGTGGAGCACAGGATCCCGTTTCCTGCCAGGCCAACACTCGCAGCACTCTACCTAACCGCTTGACCGCCGTTCTGATCGCACGTGGGTCCGCCCCGCAGATTCCGAGCACCAAGCCCGGCGGCATTCGTCGATCTATCGTGAGAGCGGAAAGTGCGACCGAGTCGATGCCGCGCGCGGCCGCGCGCGCGCACGCCTGCGCTTCGCTCATGCCCGGGGCGAGCCAACCGATGAGCTGCAAGCCGCCCTGGGAATCCTCGAATTGCATCAGGCCGCCGAGCTCAGCTCTGACCGCTGCGATCAGCGCCTCGCGCCGCGCTGAGTAAATCTCGCGCATTCGCTGAAGGTGCAGGTCCAAATGCCCTTGCGCGATGAAATCGGCAAGTGTTGCCTGTTCCAAGATCGGCTGGTAGCGTCGAGTAATGGAGAGCGCGGCGGCTACGGACTCGATAAATGCCGGCGGAAGAATCAGGAAACCGAGGCGCAGCGAAGAGAACAGTATCCTGTTGAAACTACTCGAATAGATGACACTCTTTGCGCAATCCAGACTGTACAGAGGGGAAGCAGATCGACCGTCGAATTGTAGTTGGCCGTCGTAGTCGTCTTCAAATATCCATGCTCCCGCCTCATTCGCCCACTGCAGAAGCTTTACGCGGCGCTCCAGGGACAGGGGTACGCCGATTGGAAACTGACAGGCCGGCGTCACATACGCTAGGCGCGCGGGCTCGGAGCGTTCCCGGCCGATATCGCAGTTGATTCCCTGAGCATCCACGGGAACGGCAATCACCTCGGCGCCATGCGCGCGCAACAGCGCCGCGGCGGCCGCATAGCCCGGATCTTCCATCCACACCTGATCGCCAGGGTCGAGCAGCAGTCTCGCGACCAGTTCGAGCGACTCCTGGGTGCCGGACGTCACGACTACCTGGCCGGCGGTGCATCGCACTCCGCGGGTGTCGGCCATATATTTGGCGATGGCCGCTCTCAACGGCGGAAAGCCGAGTGGTTCACCGTGAGCCGTCACTTCGTGCGCGCTGCCGCGCGAGCGGCGGGCGAGCAGGCCATTCCACGTGTCGATTGGAAATGCATCGAGCATGGGACAGTCCAGGCGGAATGTCGCGACGGAGCGGTTGGAGAAAAGTTCGGGGAAGGGCTGAGCCGCGAAACGCCGTCCTCGGGCCGAGAGCGCCCTTCGCGCCGATCGCGCGGCCGCGCGCGCCGGCGGCGCACCGTGCTCTAAAGGCGCATCCGGTAGGGTTGTGCGGACGTACGTGCCCCTGCCCACGCCGGTGTCCAGATAACCTTCCGTGAGGAGTTGATCGAAGGCCGCTATGACGGTTCCCCTTGACAGGCAATATCTGCGCGCGAGCGCACTTCGCGAGGGGAGTTTCGACCCTGGAGGAAATCGGCCCTGCAAAATCGCCGCGCGAGTCTCCTCGTATAGCCAGCGAAAGAGCGGCGTGCCTTTGACGCGAGGCCGCAGAACGAACGAATCATTGTCCTGTGGATTCGACATTCTCGGTTGCTCGGATGTCAGCCAGATCACGGAGGATTCTAAGACTTGGGGACTATAGATGGTTCAAGGTACATGGAAATGAAACCACGCGGTTGATGTGTGTGCACTTCGCACGCTGCGTTGGTATCCGTGGTCCTGTGAGGCTTCGGCGCAACAGCGCGCGCATGGTCCACGTATCGAAATAGCACCGCATCGGATCACTTCCACGTGTGTTGAAACGAAGCGCCGCTCTGCGCTCCTAGAATCTGCACCGGCATCCAGTTCAACGGCCGTTTCGAAGCTCGCCATAAGGTTGGTGCCATCGTCATACCGCAACTGGGGACGATGAGCCAAGACGGCTGGGAGTGGGAGAAAATGATCAACGATAACTCCGGGAACATCTTGGTGCGCAACACTGTCCGCGCCGTACTCACGGGGGGCGCGCTGGCGGTGACGTTCGGGGTAGCGAGCGCTCAGCAGACGAGCGCTCAGCCGGCGAGCAAGCCGCAACAGTCGACCACGCCGCAGTTGCTCGCGCAGACCACCGTGCCCGCCCCGGCGGCTCCTACGAATGCCGCCGTCACCCAGCTACAGGAGGTCGTGGTCACGGGCTCGCGCATCGCGACGCCGAACGAGACGTCCATCAGCCCGGTGCAGTTCGTCGCTGCGAAGCAATTCCAGCAGTTGGGGGCGACGCGTGTCGAGGACGTGCTGAACCGCCTGCCGCAGGTGTTCGCGGATCAGAACTCCACCAGCATCAACGGGGGCGACGGCACGGAGACGATTAACCTTCGCGGACTTGGCGCCGCCCGCACCCTGGTGCTGATCGACGGCCAGCGCATGCCGTATGGCGACGTGAACTTACCCGGCGCCGACGTCAACATGATCCCGGTACCGCTCATCCAGAACGTGCAGATCCTGACCGGCGGCGCCTCCTCGATCTACGGCCCGGATGCGGTCGCAGGCGTCGTCAACTTCAAGCTCATGCAGAATTTCCAGGGCGTGAAGCTGGTCGCGAACGGCAGCGGCTATTTCCACGACAACAACAACGACCAGGGCGTCGAAGACGCCATGAATACCTTCAACGCCACACACCCGAACGGTCCCTTCACGCCGGCGCCGGCGAGCGCCGCGACCGGCGCGCAGAAGGAGCTCACCTTCATCGCCGGCATGAATACGCCCGACGGCAAGGGCAATGCCACCTTCTACGCGACGTACCGCAACATCGCCAAGGCGGTCCAGAACCTCTACTCCTACAGCGCCTGCACGATGAGTTCGGGCTACCTGCCGGGTGCTAAGAATCCTGACGGCCCCGGCACGGGTACGGGCAAGTTCGCCTGCTCGGGATCGCTTACCTCGTACCCCGGTACGTTCCTGTTCTTTGGCCCCGGCGGGTCGTCGACGCTCAATACTGTCGGTGCCTCCGGGCAGCTGCTGCCGATTTCCTCCGAGGCGAGATTCAATTACGGCCCGTACAACTACATGCAGGCGCCCGAGGAGACCTGGAACTCCGGCGCATTTCTGCACTACCGCTTCAACGAGCACGCGCAGCTGTACGCCAGCACGATGTTCATGAGCAACAACGTGCTTCTGCAGATCGCCCCGGGAGGTGATTTCGGAGCGGGTGTGAACGTCGATTGCGCCAATCCTTACCTCTCGAGCTCGGAGCTGAGTCTCTGGTGCGACGGGTCGACGGCGGGATACGTCAATGAGTCATTCAGTGTCCCAACGACGTTCCCGGACGGGGCCACCTATACGCCGACGCTGGTCAACGGAGTGCTAACGCCTGCATCCAGAGACTTGCTCATCCTGCGCCGCGCTATCGAAGGTGGAGATCGCTTGAAT
>JBAUOO010000020.1:0-17266 GCA_049579785.1 Steroidobacteraceae bacterium | reverse complement strand
GCTCTGGTGCTCATGAGGATCACTGGACGATGAGAGCCCTGATGCTGTTCATGTACTGATTCTCATCGCCCGGCAGGTAGCCGCTGTGCACGAAGCGCACGATGCCCTTGCGGTCGATGATCACCGTGGTGGGCATGGCCTGAACCTGATAGAGCTGACTCACCTGGCTCTTGGGGTCGTAGAGGATAGGATAGCTCACGGGCGTCTGCTTCAGCCAGGCGTGGGCGTTGCGCGCGTGGGGCTCGACATTCACGCCGAGGAGCGTGAAACCCATGTCCTTGTACTGTTTGTAGATCTCGTCGAGCAGCGGCATCTCCTGTCGGCACGGTCCGCACCAGCTCGCCCAGAAATTGATCATGACCACATCGCCCTTGAACTGCGCCAGGCTCACTGGCTTGCCGTCGCTGGATTGCAGCGTGAAGCCCGGGGCCTGCACCTCGGGGACTCCCGCCCACGCCGGCGGCGCGAGCGCCAGAGTGGCGATGAGAACGGCGGGCAGCATCGCGATTCGATTCCTCATGTCCTATCCTCCGAGCCTCAAAAGAAGACCGTAGTGCCGAGACCCGCCTCGATGTTGTGGGTCAGCTTGTTGGCGCCGAGCAGATCCGATTGAAACATGTGATCCTCGACGCCAATGCGAACCGCCATCCAGTCGAACGGCAGCACCTGGTAGCCGGCGCCGACGGTTACCGTGAACTTCTTGTCACCGGCGAACTGGGTGGCCCCGGCGCCGCCGACCAGATAGAACGAGCTCGTCATGGCGCGGCTGCGACCGAAAAAGGCCTCGCCCGGTAGGAAGTTGTAGCCCAGTCCGAGATCGTAGTACGTGAACTTCCTCTCAGCTTCGGTCAGCAGCCGGATATTGCCGCTCAGCGTCTCGAAACTGGTGAGTCCTGCGGTGGCGCGGCCGACTTCCGCCCGCACGAAGAAATCCTCGGTCAGGTGATAGGCGAGGTCGACCCCGTACGCGGGGTGCGAGCCGAAATCCTCGATGGACATGATGCCGTAATGCGCCCCGAGCTCGACGTTGGAGCTGCGGATTCTCGGCACCTTGACCGTGCGCCGCTCGACCCGCGGCTGAACCACGCCCGGCGGAACATTGTCGCTGGCCGCCGACGGGCTCGTCTGCGCGGCCTCGGCGCGCGCCTCTTCCTTCGCTGCGCGAACCTCGGCGCGGTGCTCGCGCCAGCGATGCACCGTGGCGCATCCCGGCAACAGCGGCAGCGTCAGCAGCGCTACCGTCAGAAGAAGACCGCGAACCCGAGTTTCCATTCGTCCTCCACCTGGTTTCGATTCTGCGTCGTGATCACGAGATGAGTTTTGTACTCGGCGCGCAGAAAGAGGCTGCGCGTCAGGTAAAAGCGGAACCCGCCGCCCACGTAAGCCGTCTGCTCCGTCCGATTCGCGGGCTGCACCAGAGTCGCTTTCGGCTCGATGTGCAGCACCCCGAGGCCGACCATCAGGAACGGGCTCAGGCGCCACTGCGGCATCGGCACGTGAGTGAGGCCGATATCGGCGGTGACTCCGTTGGAGTAGCGGCCGAGAAACTGACCGACCGAGGCCTCGATGGCGAGCTGCGAGTTGAAGGAATAGGAGGCATAGCCGGAGACGAGGTTCGCGCCGCCGAACACGCCGGCGAACGCGCCCGTCTCGAAGCGGTGCGAGGTAAAGCCGGCACGATTGCCGATAGGCAAGGGCAGCGGCTCGCCGTCGGCGAGGACCGTCCGCAGCATGTCCTCCTCCGAGGCCCAACCCTCCACTCCGCGTCGGGTGCGGACCTTGAGCCATTGAGTACGGCGGAAGAGCACGAGCACACTATCGCCTCGCGCCACGACATCGAACACCGGGTAGCCCCGGCCGGGTCCCGTACGCAGCTCGAGATACGGCGTCGTGACGAACACCTGCGCGTAGTGGTGGGCCCGGTGCGCGAACAGGTGCGCGCTGCACACGGCGGGAGCCATGAGCGCGGCGAGCAGCAGCAGGAGGACGGTGGGGGCGCAGCGCAAGCTCGTCCTAATTCTTCGGCACGTTCGGATCGAACGGGTTGTTGAAATTCTGGGCGCCGATGTCCAGCCACTCGGAGATCAGGCGTAGCTCGTCGAGCGAGAGGATTCCCGCGTGGATGGCATCGCCGCTGCCGGGCGCGAACAGCGCCAGTGAGGCGCTCGAGTCCGGCCCATTGGCGCTGCCGGCATCGAGAAACGGCCCGACGGAGATCGTAGTCGGGTTGCCGTTGGCATCGGGCGGACCGGGGACGTTGTGCGCGAAGAGCAGATCCACGTAGGAAACCAGCTCGTCCGCATCCGCGTTCGATGCGGTGTTGGAAAGGTCGAGGTTGCCGGCCGGCTGCGCGGCCGCTCCGGCCGCGTTGGTCGGGCTGTGGCAACCTCCCTGAGTGCAGGTGTGATCGGCCGTGACGATGCCCGATGAGTTGGTCACCTGCCGGGGCTGGTCCCAGAGCTGCTGGATCGTCTCCGGATAGTTGATGACGATGCGGCAGTTGGAGGCCCAGGTGCCCTCGCAGCCGGGGGTGGCCGCCGGAATGGGCGCGACCTCACCGGTCGGCAACGCCGAGTATTGATAGGCGATGGACGGATTCGCCGGCAGGCCCGTCGCGGTCCAGACATCCGTGTAGAAGACATCGATGCTCGGGGTCATGCTGCACTGCGCCGTCGACAGCGCGCTGCCGTGACAGGTCACGCGCGCGCGCGCCTCCGCCATGGTCTCGCCGGCATCCGGCAGATAGGTGGCGACGCTGTCCGGGAACGGTACGCCTCCGGCCGCTCCGGAGTAGGCGGCGGGATACAGGCCGGCGCGGCCGTGGGAGTAGGGCTTTGCGGTGCTCGGCGGAGTGTGGCAGCCGTTGCACTGCAGCACCTCGCCGGCCCTCACCTGCAGCCAGTCGCTGTGCTCGGGGAAGCCGGGCAGACGGCGGGCGTTGGCATCGAGGATCTCGATCTCGAAAGCCACGTCGGACGGCACCTTGATTTTCACCGAGCCATCGGGCTCGACCGGGGCGTAGCCCATGACCTCGCGCATGTCGTCGGAGGCGCCGAACGCCTCCTGCGCGAGGTTGACGACGGTCTTATCGGGGATCGAAACCGCCTTCACCAGGCGGATGAAGCGCGCCGGTCGGTTACTCGCCGGCGTTTTGCCGTCGGAGAGCGCGACGATGCCGCCGGGCGCGGTATCCACCCCATCGAAGTCATAGACGCTCTTGATGTCGATCTCGCCGACACCCTCGCCCTGCAGCTCCGGATCCGGAGTGATGGGCGGAATGATGGTCGGGATCGGCCGCGGCTGCGCGGCGACGACATCCGTGATCATCGTGCCCTCGACCGGCTGAATGATCGGGGTGAAGGTGTTCTGTCCGGGATCGAACATCCACAGGCTGTAAAGCGGCGGGGCCGCCTGCGCGTTGGGATCCGCCAGCCCCTGGGCGGTGCAGGGCACGATGGTTGGCGGATTCTGCGCATTATCGAGCAGTCGGCACTCGGTCCAGCTCACGAGAATGCGTCCCGTCCCGTCCCAGAGCGGCCACGCGGAGTTGAACCTGCCGCCCGGGGAGGGGCCGGGAAGCGTGCTCACCGGGTTCGAGGTCGCGGGCGTCTGCGCGGGCCCCTTGAGCGTCGGGTAGGCGAGCAGCGGCTGCGTGTTCTCGACGTAGTGGGTGCCGTCGATGATCTCGAGCTGACCGCCGAAATCGACGTCGGTGTACTGGCGCGCGATGACGAGAATGTCGCCGTCCTGCATCTCGTGCGGATGGGAGAACTCGATCACGCTGCCGTTGGTGCCGGTCATGTGGCTCTGGGCGCCGTAATAGAGCTCGAGGTCCGTGCCGTCGGGATTGATGGTGTAAAGATCCATCTGATCCTTGCCCGGGGTATGGTTCCAGCGCGTGAAGAGGATGCGCCCGTCCTCGAGCACGGTGGCGTCGCGATCGTGGCTCTGGTTGAACTCGATCTGATCGATGGTGGTGCGGTCGGGGCTGATCACGTGCAGGTTGAAGATCGGCTCGGTGCGCGCCTCATCCTCGGCGATGAACTGCGGCTTGCCCTCGTTGATCAGGACCGCCTGCGAATTCCTCTGGCGCGTGGAGGAGAAAACGATGCTGCCATCCGGCAGATAGGCCGGCGCCACATCGTTCACGGTATCGGGAGCCGTGTCCGCCGCGGGGTCGATCATCGGCGCCAGCGTATTGGTCGCGATGGTGTATTCGTAGATTCGCCATGAGGGCGCATCCGCCGGATCCATGTTCGGGGTGAGCGGCCCGCGCATCGCGAACGCCACCTTGGTGCCGTCCGGGGACACATTCACATCCTTCACGTCATAGTCGGCTCCGGCGGTAATGCCGGCGGTGATGTTCGTCTCCGGCGCCTCCGGTGAGGCCGCGGAGCGCATGTAGAGGTTCGCCGACGGAAACGCGACGCGCATCATGCGCAGGTCGTCCTGCACCACGGTGCCGGTCGCGGTCATGGGGATCGTGCGCTTGACGTAGAAGATCGGGAAGTCGACGGTGCCGGGATCGGGCCCCTGGCTGTTGGCGAGATTGACGCTGCCGCCGCCACCGCCTCCGCAGCCCGCGAGCAGCAGCGCGAGGCACGGGATGAGCCCCGCGAAGCGTCCGCGCGGCGGGCGAGCATCAGGGCGATCTGAGAACGGCGTCACGATTTCACGTTGCAAGCTCATGGCGACCACTCCGGACGGACCACATCGCGCCCGACCCCGGTCAGGCGCGAACGTAACATAACCCTGGTGACCGCCGTGGCCGTTCTTGCTGGCCGTGTCGATCCGGTCACGATTCCGACCGATTTGCGACTCCCGCGGCGCTAGTAGGCACTGTTATGTCAGTGCGCCGCCGTGAACGGACTCGCACTTTGGCGCGCATCGGGGCCGCCGGCCGCGCGGATTGCCCGAGACCGCCGGAAAGTGACAACAAACAACATCGATGTCGGTGTCCTGCGACGTTGGTTTCCGCCTTTTCGAGCCGGTATAGTGCGTCCCGCGCATCGGCATTTGGGAGTGAACGGGCGCCATGAAGCATCGATCCAGAAATCGACGTCATCGCGAGAGTCTCGCGCGGCGCACCAGCTGCGGCGCGTGCGTCCTCGCGCTGTTGGCGGCGCAGGCCGCTCCTCCCGCTCTCGCCGGCCCTTACGAGCAGGCCAGGCGCATCTACATGCGTCTCGCCGGCGTTCCTCCATCCGCCACGGTGCTGCAGATGATGGAGAGCAAGATCGCGAGCGAACCGGGACAGCAGGGGCTGCTCGATGCGGCGGTCATCGCGACCGAGCCGCAATACGCGCCGGATTTCTACGACGTGACGCTGAAGGAATTCATCAATCCCTGGACCAACCGCAACCAGTCCGCGTTCGTTCCGTTCAACGACTACACCGCGACGGTGATCGGCATGATCCGTGACGACGTGCCGTTCAATACGGTTCTGTCGGCGAACATCCTCTACACGGTCAACGCGTCAGGCCTGCCGGCGCCTTCTCCGGCCAACAACGATCACTACGCGACGGCCGAGGCCGACGGCATCGACTTCTCGACCGCGCTGCAGCAGACCACGCAGACGGCGGCCTACGGCACCCCCACCGCCGGAGTCTCGGGCGTATGGACCACACGGGCGGGCGCCGCGGCCTACTTCGTGCTCGGCACGAACCGGGCGCAATTCCGCTTCACCATGCTCAACTACCTCTGCCACGACATGCAGACGGTGATGGACAATACGCGCCCCACCGACCGGATCCGCCAGGATGTGGCGCGCTCCCCGGGCGGTGACAGCCGGGTGTTCCTCAACAACTGCGCGGGCTGTCACAGCGGCATGGATCCGATGGCGCAGGCGTTCGCCTACTACGACTTCAGCACCACCACCAATCAGCTCGTGTACACGCCCGGGCAGGTGCAGCCGAAATACGTGAAGAACCCGCAGAATTTCCCCTGGGGCTTCGTCACGCCGAATGACGACTGGTCGAACCGCTGGCGCACAGGGCCGAACGCCGATCTCGGCTGGGATTCGAGCCTGCCCGGCAGCGGCGAGGGCGCCGCCTCGCTCGGCCAGGAGCTCGAGAATACCGAGGCATTCGCCAACTGCCAGGTCGTCAAGGTATTCCAGACCGTATGTCTGCGCGCGCCGACGAGCAGCGCCGATCAGACGACCGTCGCCAACATCGAGGCCATCTTCAAGCAAAGTGACTACGACTTGAAGCAGGTCTTCCAGCAGTCGGCGGCCGCGTGCGCGGGCTCCTGAGCCCGCATTCCGGAGGTTACGCTTCATGAAGCGCCTGGAACCCATCTTACGTGCCTCGGCGCCGCTCACAGCGGCGACCGGACTGCTTCTCGCCCTGATGCTCGCCGGCTGCGGACCGAGTGGCCCGGCCACCGAGGTCAACCAGCCGACGGGCACCGCGCCGACGAGCAATTACACGGGACCCGCACCGAAGAACGCCGACGTGCAGCACTTCGAGGTGAGCCTGTGGAACAACATCCGCACCCAGGATCGCTGCGGCGGCTGCCACTATGCGGGCGGCCAGTCGCCGATGTTCGCCCGCTCGGATGACGTGAACCTGGCCTATGAGGCGGCGCTGCCGCTGGTCAATACCTCGCAGCCCGGCCAGTCGACGCTGGTGCTGCAGGTCGGCAGCGGCCACAACTGCTGGGTCGCCTCGCCGCAGGCGTGCGCCGATACCATGCTCACCTGGATCCAGAACTGGATCGGCGGCGGGGCCGGCGCTTCGGAGAAGATCCAACTCGTGCCGCCGCCGGAGCAGTCGGTGGGCGGCACCAAGCTCTTCCCGGCCGACTCGACCGAATTCCAGACGCTGCTCTGGACGCCGATCCTGAGGCAGTTCTGCTGGCAGTGCCACGACCCGAATTCACCGACGCCGCAGGCGCCGTATTTCGCGAGCTCCGATCCGAATCAGGCCTATCTCGAGGCGCAGGCGAAGATCAATCTGGATGATCCGGCGGCATCGCGCTTCGTCGAGCGCCTGGCCGACGAGTCTCACCACTGCTGGCCGACCACCCCCGGCGGCGCTCCGGACTGCCCGGGGAGCGCCGCGCGGATGCTCGCGGCCATCACCGCCTACGCCAACACGATTCCCGTGACCACGGTGGACCCGACGCTGGTGATCTCGAAGGCGCTGCTGCTCGAGCAGGGCATCATCGCCTCCGGCGGCAGCCGCTACGATGCCGACACCATCGCCAAATACGAGTTCAAGGAGGGCTCGGGCAGCGTCGCGTACGATACGAGCGGAGTCAGTCCCGAGTCCGATCTCACCGTCTCGGGCAACGTCACCTGGGATCAGGCCTGGGGAATCATCTTCGGGGAGGGGAGCCGGGCGCAGGCGCTGACCACCACCAGCCAGAAGATCGCCCAGCTCGTCCAGACCACCGGCGAATACTCGATCGAGGTATGGGCCTCGCCCGCCAACATCACCCAGACGAAGGCCAACATCGTCAGCTACTCCGGCAGCGATACCGCGCGCGACGCCACCCTGAGCCAGGATGCCACGCAATATGAGGCCGAGACGCGCAGCAGCAAGACCGATACCAATGGCGACCCGCCGCTGCTGACCTCGATGAGCGGGAATTTCGCCCAGGCGGCGCTGCAGCACATCGTGCTCACGTACGACCCCGTCAATGGCCAGAAGCTGTACGTCAACGGCCAGTTCACGGGCGATGTCGATCCGAACGGCGGCGGCTCGCTCGCCAACTGGGACAACACCCTCGCGCTGGTGCTCGGCAACGAGACCACGGGCGACAAGCAGTGGCTCGGCGAGATCCGCTTCCTCGCCATCCACGACTCCGCCCTCAGTGCCGCGCAGGTGCTGCAGAACTTCAACGCCGGCGTCGGGCAGAAGTATTTCCTGCTCTTCGACGTGAGCAGCATCGTCGGCATTCCCGAGTCGTACATCGAGATGACCGCGATGCAGTACGACAATTACAGCTATCTCTTCTACGATCCGACGTTCGTCACTCTCACGGCCAATGCGCAGCCGGACAACATCGTGATCAAGGGCCTGCGCATCGGCATCAACGGCTCGATCCCGACGGTCGGGCAGTCGTTCTCGACCCTGGACACCACCATTGGTCCACCGGCCTATACGGCCGCGAACGGCCAGCTGCTCTCGAGCGTCGGCGCGGTGATCGGCGTCGACATCGGGGTGACGAGCGACATGTTCTTCCTGTCGTTCGATCAGCTCGGCAGCCAGACGCACGTGTACGTCGATCCGGTGGTGCCGCCGAATCCGACGGTGACCGACAATACGGCGCAGCCCGATCTCGGCGTGCACCTCTTCGCCGAGCTCAACGCCTCGATGTCAGCGGTGACCGGCGTGCCGGTCTCCGATGCGGTCGTGGCCCCGGTATATGCCGCCGAAGAGCAATCGCTGCCCGCGGTGCCGCAGATCAGCGCCTTCACCGCCTCCGAGCAGACGGCCATCTCGCAGCTCGCGGGCGCCTACTGCGGTGAGCTGGTGACCCAGCAGAAGTACCGCGACGCCTTCTTCAACAGCTCGACTCTCGACGGCGCTCTGACGAGCCCGGCCTCCTTCTTCAACACCGCCGCCAACCAGAACATCGTGATAACCCCGTTGGTGAACAGCCTGGCCGTCGGCACGAGCGTCGATGCGACCTACGCGACGGCGCTGCAGAGCGAGCTCGGCGCGCTGCTCGGCCGGATGCCGAATCTCAGTCCGGCGCCGAACGTGCAGACCGCCACCGAGGCGGCCTGTCAGGCGGCGCTCGGCAGCGCCGTGCTCACCCTGAAGTAGCCGGGCACGAGGAGATCAACGTCATGCTGATTCGAAAGAAGCCTCCCCGTCCGCACGCTCTGCACGAGCCGATTCTGCATCCGGATCATCCGCGACCGGTCACCCGCCGCGAGATGCTCTCCGCGGGACTCCTCGGCGCCTCAGGTCTCGTCATGGCGCCGGCGTGGCTCGCCGCGTTGTTCAAGCCCGGCACGGCGGGCGCGCAGACGATTCCTCTCGACAGCGACATCCAGGCGCTGCTCGCGCAGAATCAGTGCAACATCACCCAGGGCGCCGGGCTGATACCGTTCATCTGCTTCGACCTCGCGGGCGGGGCGAACCTGGTCGGCTCCGAAGTCATCGTCGGCGTGCAGGGCGGCCAGGCGAATTTCCTCTCCACCGCCGGCTACGGCAAGATGGGCGTTCCGGGCAACATGGTGCCGAGCTCTTCGGCCAACGTGAGCAGCGCGCTCGGACTGCTGTGGCAGTCCGACGGGGCGATCCTGCGCGGCATCCTCTCCAAGGTCAGCACCACCACCGCGGCGAATGTCAATGGTGCGATATTCCCCGCGCTCTCGGAGAACGATACCGACATCAATCCGCACAACCCGATGTACGGTATCGCGACGGTCGGCGCCAATGGGTCACTCCTCACTCTCGTCGGCACCGAGCCCACGGTGTCGGGCGGCAACTCGGTGGCGCCGACGGATCTCGGCGGCGTCATGATCAATTCGGCGTTGCAGCCGAGCACCATCGATCAGCCGAGCGATGCGGTCGCGCTGGTGAGCTCGGGCGGCGCGAGCTCCACCTCGCTTTCGGTCGCGGTGCAGGAGTCGCAGGAACGCATCAGCTCCGGCACGAGCCTCTACACGCCGAGTGCATCGGATCCCGCCGCTACCTTCACCGGGGTTCTCACCGAGCCCAATACCGGTACGAACACGCCCGGCGTGCAGCTTTACACCGATTCGGCATCCGATGCGCAGCTCAAGAATCAGGTGCGTTGCAGTTACGTGAAGGCCGCCAACAACTCGGCGGCGTTCGGCAATCCTTCGGACCTAGATCCCACGCAGGACTCGAACATCGTCGGGCCGATCTTCCAGAGCACGGACTTCAGCGACTCCGACGTCGCCATGACCGCGACGATCATGAAGCTCGTATTGAACGGCTTCGCCGGCGCGGGCACCATCGCGCTCAGCGGCTTCGACTATCACGACAACACGCGCGCGACCGGCGAGACGCGCAATTTCCAGGCGGGTCAGATGATCGGTGCCGTGCTCGAGTACGCCGCGCGCATCAGCAAGCCGGTCATGATCTACGTGTTCAGCGACGGCTCACTCACCTCGAGCAGCATGGTCGACACCACCCCCGCCGGCCGCGACAAGCTCGCCTGGCAGGGCGACTCCTCGGCGGTCGCCTCGACCTTCTTCCTCGTCTACAGCCCCAAGGGCCGGCCACAGCCGGTGGGCGGAGCGGCCAGCCAGCAGATCGGCTATTTCAGCTCCGACGGCTCGGTGGTGAGCACCTCGAGTCCGGGGGCCAACTCGGTCGAGCAGCTGGTCGAGATGCTGGTGCTCAATTACATGGCGCTGCAGGGCGTCGAGGGGCAGTTCAGCACGCTCTTCCCGCAGCAGGGGCTCGGCTCCCCGAGCGATCAGGCCTCGCTCATCGCCTTCCCGGCGATCGTCTGAGATGCTGGGCCGCGCAGTACACGGAACGCGCTGCCCGTGGCACTGGCGCGCGCTCGCCGCCCTGCTCGCGAGCGTCTGGATCTTGCCGGCGCTCGCCGCCCGCTCGCGTGCGCTGCCGGGCATGCCGGCACCGGATTTCGCGCTCCGCGCCCTGGTCGGTCCCAACGTGCGCCTCTCGGAGCACATCGGGCAGGTGGTCGTGATCTCCTTCTGGGGCAGCGGCTGTGACGGTTGCCGCGCCCAGCTCGAAGCCCTGGAGCGGGACTTCAGCCGCTATCAGGCCCAGGGCCTGCGCATCTACGGGGTGGAGGTCGCGGATGACCCGGTGGCGGCGCTGCGCTTTGCGCGCGGGACGCATGTCACATTTCCACTGCTGCTCGATCCGCGCAAGAGCGTCGCCCGGCTCTATGACGTCGACAATCTGCCGATGACGGTGTTGATCGATCGTGACGGAAAAATTCACCAGGTAGTGCGCGACTTCAACGAAACGAGCCGCCGGGCCTGCGAGGATCAGCTGCGCACGCTCCTCGCCGAATGAACGGATCGCAGCCATGCCCGAAGTTCCGTCGCCTCTCGCACGCCGGCCGGCAGGCAGGTACCTGATCGTCCAGGCGGCGCTCCTCGCCGGGCTCCTTGCCCTGGCGGCAGCTCCCGCCACGTTCGCTCAGAGCCCGCCGACCACGACATCACAACCTGCCGCGGCACCCGCTGCGGCGCAACCTGCCGCAGCGGATGGCGGCTCCGTGGATGAGCAGGTGCAGTCGCTGAAGAGCGACGTCCTCAATCTGAACCGTGATCTGTTCGTGCTCGAGCAGGAGCTGCTTTACCCCGCCAACACCCAGGTGGCGGTGTTCGTATCGATGGATGCGGGAACCTTCTTCGCCCTCGATTCGGTGCAGCTGAAAATCGATGGCAAGGAAGTTGCCGACTATCTCTACACCCCGAGGGAGGTCCACGCGTTGGTCCAGGGCGGCGTGCAGCGGCTCTACGTCGGCAACCTCAAAGTCGGCAAGCACGAGCTCGTGGCCTTCCTCACCGGCAAAGGGCCGCACGATCTCGACTACACCCGCGGCGCCACTTTGGAGTTCCAGAAGGACATCGGCGCCAAGTACCTCGAGCTCACGATCACCGACGATCAAAAGAAGCTCCAGCCGCAGTTCCGGATCAAGGACTGGGATTGACGCATGGCCCGCTCGGCGTGCCTGTGCGTCCTCGCCGCCGTGACGCTGCTCACCGCGGCGGCGCCCGCGGCGGCGCGGCGTCACGATCCGGAGGCGCTTCCCGAGGTGCGGATCCAGGACCTGCCGTATGGCGATGTGCTCTTCTACTACTATCAGGGGAAGGACTTCGAGGCCGCCACGCGGCTCCTGGCCTACCAGCACTGGCAGGAAATGCCGCACCACGATGCCGACGCGCAACTGCTGCTCGGCGGACTCTACCTCTCGCTCGGGATGTACGATCGGGCGAACCGGTCGTTCGAAGCGCTGCTGACGAGTAATGTGCCCACGGGCGTGCGCAACCGCGCGTGGTTCTACCTCGGCCAGGCGCTTTACGCCCGTGGCCAGTACGCCGAGTCGGAGCGGGACCTGACCCGCATCAGCACGCGGATGTCACCGGATCTCGAGTCGCAGAAGGAGCTGCTCCTCGCCAACGTATGGATGCATGAAGGCAGGTTCGATCAGGCCGCGCAGCTGCTCGAGAGGTGGCGCGGCTCGCAGCAGGGCTGGACGGCCTATGCGCGAGTCAACCTCGGGATCGCGCTGGTGCGCCAGGGCAGGTTGGCGCAAGCGGCGCCCATTCTCGAGTCCGTGGGCACGATGTACGCGCTCGCGCCCGAGATGCTGGCCCTCAAGGACCGCGCCAATCTGGCGCTGGGACTCGCGTATCTGCAGGCCAAAGACCCCGCCCGGGCGCGAGAGGCGATCGATCGCGTACGGCTCGAGGGGCCTTTCTCCGGCGAGGCGCTGCTCGCGGCAGGCTGGGCGGATGCGGCGGACGGGAATTATCGCGCCGCGCTCACGCCGTGGCTCGCGCTGCGCGGCCGCAGTGCACTCGACCCATCGGTACAGGAGGCCTACCTCACCGTGCCGTATGCCTTCATCGAGCTGAAGGCGCCCGCCCAGGCCGCTCGATACTACCGGACCGCGCTGCGCTCGTACGACACGGAGGCAGCGCAGATCGACGGGGCCATTGCGCGCATCCGTGGCGGGAGCCTGCTTTCGGAGCTTCTGGCGCGCCAAAGCGACGCCGCTACCGCCGGTGACGTGGGTAACGATCCGCTCGATGACGATGCGCTGCCGGATCGGCTGAACTACGGCTGGTACTGGCAGCTCGGCAGCGTGCCGGACGATCCGGAATCACACTATCTGTACGCCGTGTTTGCCGGATCGGACTTTCAGGAGGGACTGAGAAACTACCGCGACCTGAAGCTCTTGGGAAGGATGCTCGGACAATGGTCGACCACGATGGATGCATTCCAGGAGATGATCGCGGTCCGCCATCGCGCTTACGCGGAGCGTCTGCCCAAGGTCGATGCGCTGCTCACCTCCGGCACGCTCGCCACCCTGAAGCAGCGTCGCGCCGCGCTCGCGGATCGCCTGGCGATGGTTGAGCGCACGCGGGATGTCGCGGCGCTCGCCGCGGCCGACCAGGCGGCGCAGTGGGCGCGGGTGCTGCGCGTTCAGGCGACGCTTGCGCATGATCCCGACACTGCGACCTACGCCGAGCTCCGAGAGCGCCTGGCCTTGGTCAGAGGCGTGCTTCTCTATCAGATGGATCAACAGTTCGCCGCCCGGCTCTGGCACGAGCGGCTGCAGCTGCGCAGCCTCGATCTCGCGCTGACACGGGCGCAGCGGCGCTGGGCGCGACTCGAGAGCGCACGACAGGCTCTGCCGATCGAAACGGGCGCGTTCGCGGGACGGGTGAGCGCAGACCAGCAGCGCATCGGCGCTCTACAGGCGCGGCTTGATGCGGCCGAGACGGCGGAGAGCGGCTCGCTGGCCGAGCTCGCCGTTCATGACCTCGAGCAGGAGAAACAACGGCTGAGAGGCTATCGCGTCCAGGCGCAGTTCGCACTCGCCACGATCTACGACCAGGCGGCTCATTCCGGCGGCGCCGGCCAGAGCTCTCCGCTCGTGCCGGCGCCGGCGAGCTCCACGGGGAGGCCGCGGACGTGAGAGCGGTCCGATCGATGCTTGCGCTGCTCGGTGTGGTGAGCGCCTGTCTGGCGTTGTGTCAGATTGCCGAGCCTCGGGGAGCCGACCCGGCTCATGCGCCGACCATCGAGGACCTCGAATCCCGCCCCGTGCAGATCACGACGGGAGGGGAGGTCAGCGCCAGCGACTCGACCGCGATGGCGAGCTATAAACGGTTCCTGGCGCTGCAGCACACCAACCCGAAGCTGCGGGCGGAGGCCCTGCGCCGGCTCGGGGATCTGAACCTCGATGCCGGGGAGCTGCAGCGCATGGAAAGCGAGCTCTCCTCGATCGATGTGCACGGCGCCGCGGCCATCAAGCTGTACACGACCTTGCTTTCGGTCTATCCGGACTACGAGCACAACGACGAGGTGCTCTATCAGCTCGCGCGTGCCTATGACACGACCGGTCAGCCGGACCAGGCGCTGCACACGCTCGATCTGATCGTGCAGCGCTATCCCGACGCCGCGGACATCGACGAGGTGCAGTTTCGCCGCGGCGAGCTTCTTTTCTCAGCGCGCCGGTACCCCGAGGCGCAGCGGGCTTATGCGGCGGTGATTGCCCGTGGCGCGGCGTCGCCGTACTACGTGCAGAGCCTGTACAAGGGCGGCTGGTCGCTCTACAAGGAGTCGCTGCCGCAGCAGAGCCTGCCGGTATTCGCGAGGCTCCTCGACATCGAGCTCCTGGGACCGGACGGCCGGGTGCGGCCGCTGAGCGAGTTGCGGCGGGCGGATCGGGAGCTGGTCAGGGACTCGCTGCGCGTCATGAGCATCACGTTCTCCGAGGACTCCGGCGCGCAATCGATCGAGCAGTTCGTCGGACGCCACGGCGCCCGGCCCTACGACGCGATGCTCTATTCGACGTTGGGCGATCTTTACGTCACGAAGCAGCGTTACCAGGACGCAGCTTCGACGTACCTCGCGTACGTCGACAGCAATCCGCAATCCGACGCGGCGCCGGAGCTCGCGGCACGGGCCATCCAAGCCTACTCCAAGGGTGGCTTCAGTCAGCTCGTCTTCGAGGCGAAGCGGGACTTTGTCGAGCATTACGGATTCAGCTCCGCGTACTGGCGCACCCACACGCGCGCCTCTCACCCCGAGGTCGCCGCGCAGCTCGAGACCGACCTGCGCGACGTCGCGACTTATGATCATGCGATGGCGCAACGCACTCACGATGCGCGTGAGTACGCGGCGGCGGCGCGATGGTATCGGCAATACCTCGACTCCTTCCCCACGGCGCCCGATGCCGCGCAGCTGAATCATCGCCTCGCCGATGCGCTCTTCGCCGCGCACGATTATGCCGAGGCCGCGAGCGAGTATGAGCACACCGCCTATGACTACACGCGCAGCCCCCAGGCGCAAAGCGCGGGCTACGCCGCGTTGACCGCGTATCAGAAGGCGGAGTCGGGAGTGAGCGGCGCCGCGCTCGCGGACCTCAAGCGGCGCGCGATCGATTCCGGAGTGAGGTTCGCGCAGACCTTTCCCAACCATCCCGACAGCGCCGGGGTGCTGACACGGGCGGATGAGGCGGTGTTTGCCGCAGGCGACCTGCAGCGGGCCACCCAGATCGCCGGAATACTCCTCGCCCGCAATCCGCCCGCCGAGGAGGCGAAGCGGCGGATCGCCTGGACGATCATCGGCGAGTCGGACTACAACCAGGGCAAGTACGCCGACGCGGAGCCCGCCTTCATCCAGGCGCGCGAGCTGTCCGTTTCAGACCCGAAGAGGAGCGCCGATCTCACCGAGCGCATCGCCGCCAGCGTGTACCGGCAAGGGGCCGCGAAGCGGCAGGCGGGCGATGGCGAGGGGGCCGTCGGCGACTTCCTGCGCGTCGCGCAGGTCGCGCCGGGCTCGAGCATCTGCGCCACCGCGCTCTACGATGCCTCGGCCGAGCTCATCCAGTTGAAGGAATGGAGCCGCGCCATCCAGGTCCTGCAGGACTTTCGCGCCCGCTTTCCCCACCACGCCCTCGCGGCCGATGTCGATGACAAGCTGGCCGTGGCGTATGCCGGCGCCAACGAGCCCGGCCCGGCGGCGCGCCAGTTCGAGACGATCGCGGCGGAGCCGGCGCAGACGCCGGCGGTCAGGAAGGAGGCGCTGCGCCGCGCCGCGGACCTCTACGCCCAGGCACATGACATCCCCGGGGCGATGAAAGTGCTCGAGCAGATCGTTGCGCAATACCCGACTCCGCTCGGTGACGCCGAGGAGGCGCGCCAGCGCCTGGCCGACTATGCCGCGGCGGCGGGCGATCTGACGGCGCGCGATCACTGGTATCGCGAGCTCGTCAAGGCGGACGCCGAAGCCGGCGCGCAGCGCACATCGCGCACGCACTTTCTCGCCGCGAAGGCGCAACTCGCGCTCGCCGCGGAGCCGCGCGATGAGTTTCGCGCCATCCGCCTCACTCTGCCGCTGGCGCGGACGTTGAAGGCCAAGCGCCGCGCGATGGAGAGTGCCATGGCAGCTTACCGGCTGGCCGCCTCATACGGCGTCGCCGAGGTCACGACCGCCGCGACCTACGAGATGGCCGGTCTCTATGCGACGCTGGCGCACGACGTGCTCGCTTCCGAGCGGCCGCGAAACCTCACTGGCCAGGAGCTCGATGAATACAACTCGCTGCTCGAGGATCAGGTGTTCCCCTTCGAGGAGCAGGCCATCAGGATTTACGGCCTGAACGCGGCCCGAGCGAGTCAGGGCATTTACGATCAATGGGTGCGCAAGAGTTTCGCTGCGCTCACGCAGCTCGATCCGGCGCGCTATGGCAAAACGGAGTGGGTGTCAGATGTGGTCACGACGCTCGATTGAGGCTCTCATCGGGGTGGCGCTGTTCGCGGCCATGGCGGCATGCGCCGTTACTCCCAAGCGCGCGGCGGCGCCGCCACCGGCTGCGCATGCCGCCGCGGGCAAACGAGCCGCCGCGGGTCCGCCACCGATACCCGCCGCTGCGAGCGAGGAGTTCGCCAAGGGGCTGATGCTCGCTCGCGCCGGCAATGACGATGCGGCGGAAACGCAGCTTGCGACTCTCGCGCGCCAGTACCCGCAGTTCTGCACGCCGCTCGTCGATCTCGGAATCCTCTATCGCAAGAGCGGCAACCTCGATGCGGCGGCGCATGCCTTTCAGCAGGCGGTAGCGCGGGATCCGCACAGCGCGCTCGCCTGGACCGAGCTCGGTGTGACGCAGCGTCTCGGCGGTAAATTCCAGGATGCGGAACGCTCCTACGAGCGTGCGATCGCGGCGAGCCCCACTTACGCACCCGCGTACCGCGATCGAGGAGTTCTTCGCGACCTCTATCTCGATGAGCCAGCGGCCGCGCTTTCCGACTTCGAGCAGTACCGCAAGCTCACCGGCGAGGACAAGCCCGTCGTGATGTGGATCGCGGAATTGCAACATCGCACCGGCGCGACCGCTCAGGCGAGGAACTGACATGCGCTCCTCACGCACGCTGCTCGCTATCATCGCCTGGGCGGTTCTTCCGATCGCTCAGGCGCAGACGGCCGCGCCTCCATCCGCGGTGGTCCAACAAGGCGGCAGCGCACCCGGGCCGCGATCGGTTGCCGCGCCTGCCCGCGAGGCGAAGACGACGCGTCCCGCCCGGCCCTCACCCGAGCGGCATTCGCGCGCGCCGCCGGCC
>JBAUOO010000019.1:0-18817 GCA_049579785.1 Steroidobacteraceae bacterium | reverse complement strand
GCGGTGGATTTGAGCACCGTCTGCATGCCGCCCGTGATCCACCCCTGTACCTGCTGCGCGCTCACCGGCACGTTGGCGCTCGCCCAGCGCACTGCGCCGCCGAGGAGCGGGTAGCTCTCGAGCCGCGCGAGCAGCTGCGGATAGCCGACGAAACTCTGTCCGCGCACATAACCGATCAGGCTCGCGACCTGGCCGGCGAACACCACGCCGAGGACCGAGAGCGGCGCCAGCACGAGAAAGGGCGTAAGGGCGGTGATGATGCCCGCCGAGAGCATGCCGCGGCCCTTGAGGCGTCGCGACAGCCGCTCGTGCAGCGGGTGCAGCAGGAACGCCAGCACGAGCGCCCAGCCGAGCGCTCCCTCGAGCGGCGCGAGTACGGCCAGCAACAGGTAGCCGATGATCGCGGCGGTCACGATGAGAAAGGCGCGGCGGTAGAACCCCGAGTAGACCATGCAGCCCTCAGGAGCCGAGTCCGCGCGGGAGCGTCGGCGCGTTGGTCACCACTTGTTCCTCAGCTCGCGCAGCTTCAGGAACACCGTGAGCGCATCGGGCTGCTCGCCGATATCGGGGAACCTCTCGCGCAGCCGCGCGATCACCGTCGGGCTCTGCAGGCGGAAGAAGGTGTTGATCCGCTTCTCCTCGGCGAGCGTCGTGATGGTTATGGCAGCCGGCTCCTTGGTTCGGGCGCGCTCGAGCAGACTTGCCGCCGCGGCGTTGTCGGGCTCGCGGTCGAGCGTGAACTCGAGGTTGCGCATGAGGTATTCGTGCCCCGGGAAGACACGCGTCTCCTCGGGCAGGCGCGCAAGTTGGGTCGCGAAAGTCTCGTAAAGCTGCTGCGGATGGCCGCCGTTGTGGCAGTTGCCCGCTCCCGCGTTGAAGAGCGTGTCGCCGCAGAAGAGCGCGGGTGGGTCATCCCGGGCGAGGAGACAGATGTGCGCCATGGTGTGGCCCGGCGTATCGAGGCATTCGAGCTCCACGGTGCGCCCGATGCGCACGATGTCGCCCTTGGCGAGTCCCTGGTCGACACCGCCGATGCGGCTCGCGGCCGCCGCGTGCGCCAGCACTCGCGCTCCGGTCGCGCCCACGAGCCCCGCATTGCCACCGGTGTGGTCCCGGTGCTCGTGGGTATTCAGGATCTGCGTGATCTGCCAGCCCTTGGAACGCGCCGCATCGAGGCACAGCCGCCACTCCAGCGGGTCGACCGCCAGCGCCTCCCCGCTCTCGGGACAGGCGATGAGATAGTGGAAATTGCGGAAGGGATTGCCCGACCAGATGCGCTCGATGAGCATCGGGCGAGTTTACCGGAAGCGGGCACGGCGGGCTGCTGTCAGGCCTTGGATGGCGACACCGCTTCGGCCGGGCATGGTTCCGCAACCCGCAGCGTGCAGAGCCCGCCCACCGCCATGCTGATGCCCCCGAGCACCAGACCGAATGCCGGGCGGTCACTGAAGAAGGCATGCACCAGCCAGCCGAGCACGCTGGCTGCCAGCATCTGCGGAATGACGATGAAGAAATTGAAGATGCCCATGTAGACGCCCATCTTCTCCGGCGGCAGGTTGTCCGAGAGCAGCGTATAGGGGAGCGACTGAATCGAGGCCGAGGCGAAGCCGACACCGGCCATGGGGAGGAGGAGCCAATCGGGGCTGCGGAACCAGAGGAATGAGACGAGCCCGAGGCCGCCCGCGGTCAGGTTCACGAGATGGCTCCAGCGCAGACCGAGCACGCGCACCATGAGCGGAATGACGACCGCGCCGGCGATGAGAAAGACGTTGCTCGCGGCAAAGAGCACCCCCACCCAGTTGGCGCCGGTGTTGTAGGCGAGCGAGCGCGGATCGCTGCTGCCGAACTGCACCGAGGTGACCGTCGGCGTGGTGTAGATCCACATGGCGAAGAGCGCGAACCAGGAGAAGAACTGCACCCAGGCGAGGCGCCGCATCGGGCCGGGCATGCCGTAAAGATCACCCATCACCTGGCGCACCATGCCGCGGCTGCGCGTGGCGCTCAGCCAGAGGAAAAGCGCCCCGAATGCGATGAGTCCCACGGCGAGAAGATAAAGCTCATTCGCAAGCGCGAATCGCCGGATCGCGGCGATCGCGAGTGCGCCCGCCACCAACATGACAAGACCCGGCCGCCAGGCTCTCGCGACGCCGCTGAGCGGCGGTGCCAGCGCCCTGCGGGCGAAGCCGAGCAGGCGCTCGGGCGCGTATTCGCGCGTGGTGAGCACGGTCCACGACATCGCGCCCAAGAGCACCGCGGCGCCGACCGCGAATGCAATGCGCACCGTGGCGGGAATCTGACCCGCGGGCGCGACGTTCGAAACACCGAGCCGGGCCAGCGCCCACGGCAGCAGGGAGGCGAGCACGGCGCCGACGCCGATGAAGAAGCTCTGCATCGCGAACCCGAGCGGCCGCTGAGCATCGGGCAGCTGGTCGCCGACGAATGCCCGGAACGGCTCCATGGAGACATTGATGGAGGCGTCCATCAGCCACAACATCACCGCCGCCACCCACAGTGTCGGTGAGTTCGGCATCCAGACCAGCGCCAGTGTCGTCAGCAGCGCTCCGCCGAGAAAGTACGGCCGGCGCCGTCCGAGACGCGTCCAGGTGTGATCGGAGGCGTAGCCGATGATCGGCTGCACGATGAGGCCGGAGAGCGGTGCCGCCACCCAGAGGATGGGGATCTGGCTCAAGTTGGCGCCGAGCGTCTGGAAAATGCGGGTGACGTCGGCGTTCTGCAGCGCGAAAGCGAATTGAATGCCGAGGAAACCGAAGCACATGTTCCAGATCTGGCGGAAGGACAGCTCGGGCTTGGGGTTCATGGGGTCTTCCCCTCACGCGCGATGGGCGCGATCCGCAGCGCACCGATGCGCGCGCGGTTGAGCGGTCCGGTGGCGCCGCCATTCGGCACCGGATTCGGGTGCGCCGGCTTCGCGCGCACCGCTAACGGGCGCGCCGCTTCCGGGCTCCCGGTGGCGGGGCTCGCCTTGGAGGGTGGGGTGGGTGGCGCGGGCGGCTGGCCGGTGTAGTGCGCGAACCGCGCAAGGTCGCTCATATTGAAGCCCGGGAGGAGCGAGAAGGCGCAGGCCGCACCGGCGCGGGCCTGGAAGGGGACCGTGGTGGAGGCCTGCCACCGCTCGCTCTGCGGCATCACCACCGGCATGACCTGAGGGTAGCTGCCGGCGCAGCGAATCTCGAGTCGTCTGACCGCGGCGGTGATGCCGGTGGCGATCGGGCCGTGACTGTTGGAATAGTGAAGCCACGCGAGGTACTCGCCGCGGCGTGTCGCGGTCCAGTGCCTCGGCCAGGGACCGCCGATGCGGGCGGCCGCTCCGACACCGAAGGCCGACAGAGGCGGTGCCGTGGCCGGGAGCGGCGCAAGATCAAGCGGCGCGTTCGTGCGCGGCGGCGCCGCGCGGGCCGGGGCGGTCACGAGCTCGACTTCGGTCGTGCCGCCATGTTGGCGCAGCGCGCCCGCAACCAACAGCGCGCCACCGAGGCCCGCCGGACGCTCGAGGACGATGCGCCGTCCGTCCAGGTACAGGCTGATGCGGCGCCTGGAGCCGAAGAGCATCGGTACCAGCGATGCGGGCAGCTCCGGTGCGATGCGGCCGTCGTTCTCGACGCCGAACACGCCGCGCACCACCATGTCGAGGTAGCCCGCGACGGACCAGAGCTGCCGGGGGGAGTCGACCACGGGTCCGCCGAGGGGGCCGGCCACGTGCGTCGACTGCGCGAGCAGCGAATAATTCTCCATGTTGGATGCATTGAGCGCCGCGCCGCGCATCAGGGAGCGCACCTCGAGCGCGATCAGCGAGGGATCCCCGATCCGCCGCGCCGCGCGCAGGGTGTATTCGCTCACGAACGGCCAGATTGCCCGATTGTGATAGATCGGCTGATCGCGCCGCTCCGGCCAGATCACGGGGCTCCCGGCGGGCCAGACCGGGTAATGTTCGAGCGACGCCCGCGCGCGCGCGGGATCCGCGACGCCGCTCGTAATGGCCAGATCCAACCCGAGAAGATCGTACGCATCGAAGGGCTCGGGCTCGACGGGACCGCCGATGTAGCTCATGTAAAGGCCGCGGTCGGGCCGCCAGAAGCGGGCGTTGATCGCTTGCTCGAGGTCCCGCGCCTCGCGCGCATGGCGCGCGGCGGCGGTCCGATATCCGCGCTGCCGTGCCATCTCGGCCGCAAGCTTCAGAGCCTCGTAGTGGAGGACGTTGGTCGAGAGCGCGAACGACTGCGCGATGAAGACGACATCGTGCGCGGTCCAGGCGGGGTAGCTCTGCGCGCGCCAATCGAGGAAGGAGGTCTCGCCGCGGTACAACCCGATCCGCGGCTCGAAGGCATAGCGCCGGTCCTGAGCGAGCGTATCGATGAGCGTGCGATACACGGTGTCGGCGAAAGCCGGGTCGGAGAGCAGATGGCGCGCGCCCAGGAACCAGACGACCCGATCGGTGCTCACCGGCCAACTGCCACCCGAGCCGGTGTCCTGCATCACGTAAAGGTCATGGCGTGGGGCCGCTGCGCGCGGCGGCGAGATCTTGAAAAGAAGCGAAGCGCGCGCGCGCCCCGGATCGAGCCGCCAGAGTCCCAGATCGATCGAGTAGGAAACATCGCGGGTCCAGACGAACGGCCACTCCTTGCCGGCGACGAAGCAGCGGCACCGAATGGGCCGGCCGTGGTCGAACGCGGCGTCGGTGATCGCGCCAACGGAATCTTCGCTCAGATCCTCCTGTGCCATCGCGAAGAGCGCATCGAAGAGCGGGCTCGCTGTCTTGACGCGCCAGCGCTGCGCCGCGATCACCCGCTCGCCGAGTGATGAGTGAAGCACGTATTTTCCATCGAGCCGGACGCTGATCCGCGCTTGCTGGCCGCGCCAGCTGAGGCTCTCGTGCCAGCTCGTCGATGCCCGGGCGGGTGCCGGCGAAAGCGCGGCCGCCGACGCGCCCGCAGACTTCGGTGCTCCAGCCAGGAGCGCACATGCAGCCGCCGCCCCGACTGCTGCCTCGAGGCGCTGGCGGGCGAGCGTGCGGACCTCGAGCACTCGCTACTGCTCGAGAATCGCGCCGTAGCGTCCGTCGACGCTCACGGTGAGATAGCCGTTGCCGACCTGATACGCATCCCCTGTCAGCAGATCCGTGACCCATGATCCATTGACCATGCTCAACTGCCACGCGGGGATCGTCACGGTTTCCGTGTTGGGGGCGTTGTTGAGAACCACCGCGATACGGTGATTCGCATCCCAGCGTCCAAAGGCGTAGATGTGGTGGGTCGTATCAACCAGCAGCGTTTCGTATGACCCGGTCCGCAGCTCGGGATACTGTTTGCGGATCGATACCAGCTTGCGCGTGAGCGCCACGGCGGCGTTACGGGCGTTCGCCCGTGCCCAGTCGAACGTGCGGCGGTCGTCGGGGTCGTGGCCGCCCCGCATGCCGTACTCATCTCCATAGTATAGGGTGGGCGTGCCGATGTAGGTGAACTGGAAAATGAGCCCGAGATAAGTCTTGCGGACATCGCCGCCGCAGCGAGTCGCAAAACGGGGTGTATCGTGCGTCCCGAGCTCGTTCGTCATCGTCTGCTGCACGTTGACCGGCAAGTCCGCGCGGGTGCGATGCAGCCAACGAGCAAGCGTGCTCTCGTTGATCGAGTTGCTGTTACCATTCTCGTCGACACCGCAGATCCACTCCGAGACCGGATTGGTGAAGCCGTTGTAATTCATGGCGCCATCCCACTGCCTGCCATCGTCCAGCCAGGGCGAAGCATCACCCCAGTACTCGCCGAGGATCTCGGCGTTGGGATTGACGGACAGCACCGCTCTGCGCATCTCCCGCATGATCTGGTGGTTGGTCGCATCGCTGCCGCCATGGCCGTCCGCATCCAGCCCCTGCGCGACATCCAGCCGCCAGCCGTCTATGCGATAAGGACCGGAGAGGTAGGTCTGCATGACCGAGGCGGCCGTGCCGTAGATCTGGTTGCGCACCGCGGATCCGCTCGCGCCATAATTCAACTTGGGCATGCTCCAGACGGCGGTCGCGAAAGTGGAGTAGGCGTTCGGCCAGGATTGGAAGGTGTAGAAGTGGTAATAGCGACTCGACCGCGACTGGTAGGCCCCCGGCGTCGAGCAGGTGATGGAATCGTAAGTGTCCCTGCCGAACCAGCAGTTGCTGGCGCCGCTGTGGTTGAACACGCCATCGAGGATGATGTATCCGGGCGGGCCGTTGGAGCTGCTGTGAATATCGGCGATGAGGTGCTGCAGGGCGCCGCTCGTGCCGAAGGCGGGATCGATCTCGTAGTAGTTCTGAGTGTCGTACTTGTGGTTGCTCGGAGAGTTGAAGATGGGGTTGAGGTAGATGATGTTGGCACCGAGGGTCCGCTTGATGTAGCTCAGCTTCTGATCGATGCCGGCCAGATCGCCGCCGAAGAACACCTCGCCGTTGCAGCGCCTGTTTCTAGCGAAGACCTTCGTACCCCACGCGTGATGCTCGGTCGCGCAGCCCGCGTACGTATATTGGCCGCTGGCTACATCATTGGACCTGTCTCCGTCATAGAAGCGGTCTGGGAAGATCTGGTACATCACCCCGTTCTTCATCCAATCCGGCGTTTTGAACCCCGGGATGATGAAGAAGTCACCGGACGAGGGCTCGCTCGAGGTCGTCCCGGCCGCATTGAGCCAAACGGTGTCCGAACCGTCGTTGATGTGGAAGCGGTAGTGCTTCTCGGAACCGCTCGCGGGAACGGTTCCCTGCCAGTAGTCGAACGTGCCGGTCGGATCGTTCGAGGCCCAGTGCATCGGAATCGAGTGAAAGGCCTCATCTGCGGTGTCGTAGTACTTGATGTTGGCGCTGCTGATGTCTCCCTTGCAGGTGCGCAGGGTCAGAGTCACGGGAGTCTTTGCGGTCGGCTCAGGATTGCTGTCGTACATGGGCCCCTGGTCCGAGAACAGGTACGCCCGCTCAACGTTGGAGTCATTGGTGCATGCTTGGGCACGGCCGGCACCGCAAAGCAGGGCTCCGGCGAAGAGGCACACGAGCAGCGGAGTGAAGTTCATATCAGCGCGGACCCGCTTCTCCTTTCATCTGTACGTGGATGGCGGCGCCGGCCGGCAGCCTGATGTAGGTCACGCCCCCGTAGCGGTCGCCGCCGATGGTCCAGCAATCATCGGCGCACCGGCGCAGCGCTGCGAGATCGGGGACGCGCGCGAGCGGCGCGCCATCGCGCTCGATCCGCGTCGCCACCGTCCGATGGACGGCGAACACATAGTGCGTGAGCGCCGGCCTGTAGGTGCCGCTCGGCGGGGCGGTGCTGAGTCTGACCGCATCCGAAGTGGTCTGCGCGCTCAAGCGCTGCAGGAAGTAAGCTCCGCGTTCGTAGGCGTAGGTCTTGCCATCATCGTCGTAGTAGTCGAAATCGGTACGCGTCGAGTCCGGAAAGACCTCGATCCGAACCGTGGTGAGCGGATGCTCGCCGACGTAGTCCTCCACCGGACGCCTCGGGATGAGGGCTCCCTGGCGGATGAAAAGAGGAATGTCGGTCCAGCTCTTGCCATCGACGGCCACGCTGATCGACCTGCCGCCGAGATAGACCTTGCCGCTCGACCAGTCGGTCCAGACCCCGGCGGGCAGGTAAACCCGCTTCTCGGTCTGTCCCTGCTCGACCACGGGTGAGACGAGCAGCCACTTGCCGAACATCCAGGCGCTGAAGTCGTCGCGGACGTTGGGATCCTGCGGCCAGCCGAAGCTCAGCGGTCTGACGAGACCCACGCCGGCGACATGATCGTGCCAGGCGTAGGAATACATGTAGGGCAGCAGTGTGTAGCGCAACCTCATCGCGGCGGTCGCCGCCCGCTCGGCGATCGGCCCGTAGCGCCAGGGCTGACGCTTCTGGTCGTAATCCCCGTGTACCCGGAAGATCGGCGTGAAAGCGCCGAACTCGATCCAGCGGGCGTAGTTCTCATCCGACGGGTGTCCGTGGAAGCCCCCGCCGTCCATGCTCCACCACATCTCGCCGACGTCGATGGCGCTCAGCATGCGCGATCGCTGTCTCGCCATGCTGGCGAAGCCCGTCTGGATGTCTCCGGACCAGAGTCCGTAGGCGTAGCGCTGAGCGCCCAGCCAGAAGTTGCGATTGAGGGAGAAGACGCGCGTGTCGCTGATCCGGCGCTGCCCGTCATAGAGCGAGCGCTCCATGTTGAGGAACTGAGTGTTCCCGCCGGCCTCATCGGCCTCATCGTTCCACCAGCCGACGATGCCGGTCCTGAAGCTGTGCTCGAGCGTGGGGTTGAAAAACCAGGCGCGGGTCGCCGGGTTGTCGAAGTTGAGGTTCTCGACCGGCTTGTGCGAGAAGTAATCGGGACTCGGCTTCTCACCGGGGATCCAGAGGTGATGCGAGCTGGCGTAGCGGCCCTCCTGCGTATCGACGTGGATGCGCGGCTTCATGATGCCGATGAGATGCACGCCTTGGGTCTCGAGCTCCTCTCCCAGCGTGCCGCTCGGACCATCCGGAAATTTCTGCCGGTTCCAGCGGAACTCCCCATACCGATCCTTCCCCCACGCCTTCCAGTCGAAGTCGAGCTCGAAGGCATCGAGCGGAATGTGCTTGGCGCGGTAGGTCTTTACGTCATCCAACAGCTCTTTCTCATCGATTCCCCACTGGCTGTTGATGAAGCCGAGCGACCATTTGGGGAACATCGGCGCATGGCCGCTCAAGTCCGCGACGGCGGCGAAGATCGCCTTGGGGTCGCCCGCGACAAGATAGAAGTCCGGATCGGGCCGCGAGAGCCTCGAGATCCGAAGACTCGCCGGCGCCAGATTGAAAACGGCCCCTTTGCTGTCCATCAGCACGCCGAACCCGGCCGTGCTCCAGACGAGCGGGGCGCCCGCATCGCCCTGCGCACCGGCCTTGGCCACCTGTCGGCCGCGGTGCGCCAGCTCCGCAGGCTTCGGATCGAAGGCGTTGGTCCCCTCGATCCCGTAAAGCGGCGCTCCCTGGGCGAAGCGTAGCGTGAGAGTGCCGCGAGCGAGGCTCGCGATCCGGGGGAGTCTCAATAGCGGCCGGCGCGCGAGCGCGTCGAAGACCGTGAGCGCTCCGGAAGCCCGATCGAGCGCAACGCGAAACCGCCCTGCGCGAAGGAGCAGATCACGGCCGTGCCGAGTGGCAACGACCGCCGTGGCGGAGAGACCGGTCACCCGCGGCGCCATCACCAGGGCTGGGGGCGTGGCTCCGGTGGCCGGAACGAAATGCACCCGCAGCACGTTCTCGCCGAGCAGGCGCAGCGACAACGTGCCGCCCGAGAGGCGGATATCGGCGCCCGTCTGCGTCACCCGCACGCTCATCGAGGTGTCTGCGGGCGCCCGCGGTACCGCCGCGTGCGTCTGCGCCTGCCAGGCGCAGCTGAGCAGCGCTGCGCCGAGTACGCGCAGCCGGATCCGATCTCCTGTCATTTTCAGCCTGTCGTTGCTGGCGAACCTGGAGTCGCGATCCTGCTAACGCAGGATCGCCGTGGAATAGCCGGGCATCGTCAGATCGCGGCCGAGGAGCCGAATGCCGCGGCGAGTGCGCCGGATGACCGCGCGGAAATTCGCGTTCGGGAGGTGAACGATCCGAGTGGTGCCGGAGAGATTATGGACGACCAGCAGCCGCTGCGCGCGATCGGCGCGGGTGTAGGCGCTGATGGCGCCACCGTCAGCCGCCGATGGTGCAATGGCGCCGTCACGCAGGGGCGGCAGCTCGATGCGCCAGTGGATCAGGCGGCGATAGAAATAGAGCAGCGAGTGCGGATCGGCGCGCTCCGCCTGGACCGAGAGACTCGGCGAGGCATTGTCGGGCGCGGCCTCCCACCAGGTCTCGCCCGCCTCATGAGGGTTGCGATCCCAGCGCATCGGCTCACGGATCCGGGGATCCGGCTTCACCCCGTGCATGCCGATTTCCTCGCCGTAATAGACGAAGGGATCTCCCGGTAATGTCAGCAGCATCGCCGCGGCCATGCGCATGTGGCTCATGTTGCCATCGAGCTGATCGAGCACACGGTCCCGATCGTGGTTACCGATGAACGGCGAATCGACGATCGGCCCGCGCGCATCCTGCCGGAAACCGCGCCACGCGTTGCGGACATATTCGCCGAGATTCGGGCTGCTCTCGCCGGCGGCGGCGGCGATGAGGACCTTGGCCAGCGGGAAGTCAAACACCGAATTCAGCGCGGCATAATAGGGTGCCGCCTGCGCCTCGGTCTGCGCGGGCACTTCCCCGAGGAGAAACACCCGGGGGTCGGACGCGCGCAAGGCCGCGTGGTACTGCCGCCACCACGCGATGTTCTCGCCGATTGCGCGCGGGCTGCCGATATCCGACTTGAAGTCGATGTAGATCTGGGTCGTGGCATCGAGCCTGAAGCCATCGACCCCCTGCGCCAGCCAGAACCGTCCCACCTTGATCATCTCGCGGCGCACGGCCGGGTCGTCGTAGTTGAGATCCGGCATATCGCTGCTGAAATCACCCAGGTAGTACTCGCCATCGCGTCGGTGCCAGGCGGGGGTGCCGACCGAGCTCGAGGCCGCCAGGTCGGCGCCCCTTCCGGCCCACGTGTACCAGTGGTGATAGGGGCTCTTCGGATTCAGCGCCTGCTCGAACCACGGATTACGGTTACTCGTGTGGTTGAGCACCATGTCGATCAGCACCTTGATGCCGCGTGCGTGGGCCTCGCGCAGCAGGCGGTGGAAATCCGCCAGGGTGCCGAACTGCGGATTGACGGCGAAATAATGGGTGACGTCGTAACCGTGGTAGCTCGGGGAGGGAAAGATCGGAGTCAGCCACAGGCCGCTCACGCCGAGCCACTTGAGATAATCGAGCTTCGCGGTGATGCCGTTCAAGTCCCCGATGCCATCAGCATTGGAGTCGGCGAACGAGCGCACGAAGATCTCGTAATAGACTCCGGAAGCGCCGTGCCGCGGGAGGGTCGCGGCACTGACCGGTGCGGCTGTGAGGAGAGTGATTGCCGCGCCGGTCAGTGCCGCAGTGAGCCCGCGATGGCGCCTGGCGCTGCATCGTAGGAAAGGCATTTTTTCAAGAATGCGGCGTGCGGGCGCGGATTGGCAACGGATCGCATACGTATTCACGGCGCGAGCGCGATCCCACTTGCGCGACACACCTCCCGGTAATTCCCGAACTCGGGATTGAGCGTCGCGCGAGCTGCTGCCGATCCGCGCGAAATCACCCGCGAGATCAATCGACTGCGGGTGATCCGCCTTTTGGCACGGAAGCCGCAACGTGCCCGCAGGATTCCACAACTCCCGTGCGCCATGCCGGATATCGCGATCAGTCCTGAAGTCCTACGCCAGCGTCGCTTGAAGCGCGGTGCCGCGATCGCCATCCCTGCGGCCGCTCTCGTCGCGCTGCTTGCCTGGGCGCTCGCGAGGCCGGCCGCCGGACCCGCGGTACAACGCTCGGACCTTTGGATCTCCACCGTCGCGCGCGGGCCTCTGCCCATCGTCGTGAGCGCCGCGGGCGCCTTCCAGCCCATCGAGCAGCGCTGGATCACGGCCGCCTCCCCCGGAGTCGTCGAGGAAGTTCGGGTGTTGCCGGGCGATCGCGTCGAGCCCAACACGGTGCTCGCGGTGCTCACCAATCCGGCCGTCGATTCGGACCTGGCCCAGGCCAGGGCCAACCTGGCGAGCGCCAAGGCGCAGCGCGCATCGCTACACGCGCAGCTGATCAGTCAGATGCTGACTCTTCAGGGGCAGCTCGCCACGGATCAGGCCGAAGCGAAGACCGCCGCCGTGAGAGAGCGCGCGGAACGCTCGTTGGTCGATAGCCACATCGTCTCGATACTCGACTACACGGGTACCCGGATGCAGGCGATCGAGTACGCCCGGCTGGTGGTGCTCGCGAATCAGCAGATTGCCGCATTCCGCCAGAGCATGGCGGCCCAGGAGCAGGCGGCGGTCGCGAACGTCGCGGCACTGCGGGCGGTTCTCGACAACAGCCGCCAACAGGTCGAGGCACTCTCGGTGACCGCCGGCATGCAGGGAGTCGTGCAGGACGTGGCGGTGCATGCGGGCCAGACGCTCAAGGTGGGCGGTGGAATCGCGCGCGTGGCCGGCGTCAAGGACCTGAAGGCGACTTTGCAAGTGCCCGCGAGTGAAGCCGGCGAGGTGGCCATCGGCCAATCCGTCACCCTGCAATTGGCCACGGACGTCGCGCAGAACCTGCGCGGCCGGGTCACCCGGGTGTCGCCGGCGGTGAGCAATGGCAGCGTGGACGTCGATGTGCTGCCGCAAGGGTCACTCCCCAGCGACGTGCGGCCGAACCTCGCGGTCACGGGAAATATCCACATCGCGAACATACGGCAGGCCACCTATATCCAACGGCCCGCCTATGCGGGCCCCGACAGCGGCATGACGCTGTATCGCCTGATCGATGACGGACGCGCCGCCGTGCCGGTCAGCGTGCGCTTCGGCGCGGCCTCCGACCAGTACATCCAGGTCTTAGGCGGACTCGAGCCGGGCGATCGGGTCATCGTATCCGACACCAGCAGCTTCAATGGCGAGCCGAAGGTCGCAGTGAGATGAGCTTTCGAGGAGAACGAATCCCATGACTGCCAGCCCTGTCATCGACGTGTCGGATCTGACCAAGGTCTATGTGACCGACGAGGTGGAGACACACGCGCTCACCGGCATCAATCTGCGGGTGTGCGAGGGCGAGTACGTCGCCATCATGGGTCCCTCCGGCTGCGGCAAGACCACCCTGATGTCCATACTCGGCCTGCTGGATGCGCCCACTTCCGGGGGCTATGAGCTCGCGGGCTCGCCGGTCGCGAAGCTCGATGCGGCGCAGCGCGCCCGATTCAGGAACCGCAACATCGGCTTCGTGTTCCAGTCCTTCAACCTCATCGGCGACCTGAGCGTTTATGAGAACGTGGAGCTGCCGCTCGTCTACCGCGGCGGCGTGACCCGCGTGGAGCGGCGCCGCCGGGTCGCGGCGGCGCTCGAGAGCGTTGGCATGTCACATCGCATGCGGCACTATCCGGCGCAGCTCTCGGGCGGGCAGCAGCAGCGGGTCGCCATCGCGCGTGCGCTGGTCGGGGATCCGCAGATCCTGCTCGCGGACGAGCCGACCGGAAACCTGGACTCCGCCAATGGCGAGAAAGTGATGGAGCTGCTGGCGGCGCTCAATGCCGGCGGCGCGACGCTCGTCATGGTCACTCACGAGCCGCGCTACGCCGCTCGCGCCAGGCGCATCGTCAGGCTCTTCGACGGGCAGATCGTGGCGGAGCAGGAAGGACGATCGAGTCAGACCTTCGTGCAGGCGTAGCCGGAACCTCCAAGAGCGCAATCAGGGAGCCAACCGATGATCCTGGCCACTGATCGTTGGGAACAGCTTTCGCAGGCCGTACGGCGACTGCGTCGCGACTGGGCGTTCACGGCGGCTTTCGTGCTGACTCTGGCACTCGGCATTGCCGCCAACCTCGCGGTGTTCGCGGCGCTCGATGCCTACTTCCTGCGCCCGCTGCCTTATCCGCATGGCGGTAGGCTCGTCGACATCTACTTCGATGCCGCCAAGTACCCGCTCCCGCCCGGATCGGACATGTCGGCGGCCGGTTATGAGCAGCTGCGATCGGTCCGTGCGCTCGCCGCGAGCGGATTGGAGAGCGACTATGGCGACAAATTGGTGACGCTTCCTGGCGAACTGCCTCAGTACTTCCCCATATGCACCCTGACGGCCTCGACGTTGAGGACGCTCGATGTTCGACCCTTGCTCGGTCGTTGGATCAGTTCCGCAGCCGATCGGGTTGGCGGTCCCGCCGAGGTGGACGTGGGTTATGGGCTCTGGCAGAGCGCCTTGCACGGCGACCCTCACGTACTGGGCCACATGCTACGGATCGCCGGCAAGCCGTACACCATCGTTGGGGTCATGCCGTCGCGCTTTGCCTTCCCGGCGCGACAGAACCAGCTGTGGCTCTCGGCGGCGCTCACGCCGGAGGAGCTCAGCCCGCAGCAGCTGACAACATTCAACTGGACGATGATCGCCCGCCTGAAGCTCGGGGCGTCCCGAACGGAGCTCGAGTCCGAGCTCGCCGGCGTGACGGCTCGTCTCGAGCAATCCATGTCGCCTGCGGAACGCAAGATCGAGCAGCAGATCGGCGGCTATACCGCCTTCATGACTCTGCGTGAGTTCCTGGGTGGTGGCACGCGCGGGCGTCTGCTCACGATGCAGCTGGGTGCCGGTATCCTTCTCCTGCTCGCCGTCGCGAGCCTCGTCAACCTCGCGCTTGCGCGGGCATTGCGGCGCCGGGAGGAAGCAGCCCTGCGAGTGGTGCTCGGTGCCGGTCGTTGCGTGCTTCTTACGCAGGCGCTGTTCGAAGCGCTGCCTGTGGCTGTTGCTGCCACTTTGATCGCCTGGCCGCTCACCTACCTCGGCATGCGGGCACTCACGCAGTACGGGATCGCCTCGGCGAACACCTCCTTCAACTTGCACGTGGGCGCCGCACTTTGGATGCTCGCCCTCGCGGCGGCGCTCCTTTTCAGCAGTGCTTCGCTCGCCTTGCCGCAGGCATTCGTGCGGGTGCATCGGCCAGCCGAGCTCCTCTACGGAACGGGCAGAGGCGGCGGCAGCGGCCAGCGCGTGCGGCCTGTCCGGCTCGCTCTCAGCGTCGGCCAGATCGCATTGGCCATTGCGTTGCTCGCCGGTGCCCTACTTCTCGGGCGCTCGCTGCGCAACATGCTCGACTCCAACCCCGGCTTTGGCAGCCGCCATCTCTACGCCGCCATGCTGTATCTCGAGGGCCCACAGTACCGGAAATGGGGCGCCTGGCTCGGGGCGCATGAGCGCCTCGCCGCTGCGGTGGCGGCATTGCCCGGTGTCGAGCAAAGCGGCATTGGCGAGGCCGTGCCTTTCGGTGACGACAGCCCTTTCTCCTCTTTCCGACCCGCACAGGCAATGAACGGTAACGCGCGGCCACGCGGCGCCGCCATCACCCAGGCCGGCCCGGGCCTCTTGAGAACGCTCGGCGTGCACCTGCTTGCGGGTCGGCTGCTCGATGCGAGCGATGCCGCAACCAACGCTCCTGATGTAGTGATCGATGAGCGTTTCGCCGACGCTCTATTTGGGCGCTCCAATGTTGTTGGCGAGACCGTCAAATGCAGCATCGGCAACGGCATCTGCCGCATCGTCGGTGTGGTGAGCACGATCCAGGACGGCTTTGCGTCCTACTATGCCCGCTTCAGTGGAACCGTGTTCGTCCCGGAGGATTCAGACACCTTCAATCAATGGGGCGGCGCCACCACGATCCTGATCCGCTCGCGCGAGCCCCCCGCCATCCTGGCCCGGGCGGTAAGGGAGCTCGTCAACCGCACGCTTCCTCATCAGAGCCTGTTCCGCTTCGTGCTCATGCAGGAGCTGATCAGCAACGCGGCGCAGGGTGCCGCTGCGCTCGCCAGCCTGTTGATCGCTTTCGGACTCCTCGCCTTCACGCTCGCCATCATCGGTACCTACGGTGTCGTCGCCTACGTGACGGGGTTGAGGCGTCGGGAGTTCGCGGTCCGTCAGGCGGTGGGGGCGGAGCCGGTGCAAATCGAGACTCTCGTCCTCAGTCAGGGCTTGGTGCTGTGGGTATTGGGCACGGTAGTGGGCGTTGGTTGCGCGTTGGTGTTTGCCCGAAGCCTGGCCGCTGAGTTGTACCGGGTGAGTCTCTACTCGCCCGCAACATATGCTTTGCCGGCCGTCGTCGTAGGGGCTGCCGTCATGCTGGCGTCGTGGATTCCGGCACGTGGCGCACGCAAGCTCGATCTGGTTACGCAGATCCGACCGGAGTAGCGAAGACGTGTTCGATAGAGGGAGTGCCTCATGGCTGTCTTGATCACCGAACGCTGGGAGCCGGTTTCGCAAGCGCTTCGCCGTCTGCGTCGCGACTGGGCCTTCACGACGGCTTTCGTCGTAACTCTAGCGCTCGGCATTGCCGCGAATGCGACCGTGTTCTCGGCGCTCGATGCCTACTTCCTACGCCCGCTGCCCTATCCGCATGGCGGTAGGCTCGTCGACATCTCCTTTGCCGCCGAGAAGTACCCCCTCCCGGCCGGCTGGATGTCGGCACCCGGATATGAGCTGCTGCGAAAGGTCCGTGCGCTCTCCTCGAGCGGACTCGAAGAGGGATGGGGCGAGCTCACGGTTGCTATCGCCGGCGAGACAACCGCGAACGACGAGGTTGACGCCGTCACCGCCTCTACGTTCGAGACCCTTGACGTAAAGCCCATTCTCGGTCGCTGGATCAGTCCCGCAGCGGATCGTGCGGGGGGACCGTCCGAGGTGGACGTGAGTTACGGCCTGTGGCAGAGCGCCTTTCACGGCGATGTGCGGGTACTCGGCCGCACTTTGCGCATCAGCGACAAGCTTTGCACCGTGGTCGGTGTGATGCCGCGAGGCTTCGCATTCCCGACCCGCGACACGCAACTGTGGGTGCCGATCGCGCTCACTCCGGAAGTCGTCGCGCCGCAGCACCTGACCGACTTCAACTATGCGATGGCCGCACGCTTGCGAACAGGGGCCTCACCGGTGGAGCTCCACACCGAGCTCGAGGGCGTGTTGGCACGCCTCGAGCAATCCTTGCCGCCCGCGGACCGAAAGCTGTTTCGCCAGTTCGGTGCCTATATCGCCTTCATGCCGTTGCGTCAGTACTTGGGAGGCGCGACGCGCGAGCGACTGCTCATGATGCAGCTGGGCGCGGGCGTCCTGCTGCTGCTCGCGGCGGCGAGTCTCGTCAACCTCGCTCTGGCGCGGGCACTGCGGCGCCGTGACGAAGCCGCCCTGCGCGTGGTGCTCGGCGCCGCGCGCCGATCGCTTCTTGCACAGGCACTGTTCGAGGCGCTGCCGCTCGGCGCAGCGGCGACTTTGATGGCTTGGCCGCTTGCCGAGATCGGCATGAGGGCTTTCACACGGTTTGGCATCGCCTCGACGAGCACCACGTTCGATCTGCACCTGGGCACGGCCCCCTGGGCCCTGGCTCTGGCGCTGGCGCTCGTATTGAGCGGCGCCGCACTCGCCTTGCCGCTCGCGTTCGTGCCTGTCGATCGACCCGCCGAGCTCCTTTACGGCACGGGCAAAGGCGGCAGCAGCCACCGCACGCGCCCGCTGCGCCTCGCGCTTAGCGTCGGCCAGATCGGACTGGCCATCGCGCTGCTCGCCGGGGCTCTGCTTCTCGGGCGCTCGCTGCGCAATATGCTCGATCCCAACCCGGGCTTCGACAGCCGCAACCTCTACACCGCCATGCTGTTATTGCAGGGTCCGCAGTACGACGCGTGGGGTGTCTGGCTAGCGGCCCATCAACGTCTCGCCGCCGCCGTCGCGGCGTTGCCCGGCGTGCGCGAGAGCGGCATCGGCGAGGCGGTGCCGTTTGCAGGCAGTAGCTCCTCCTCCGCGTTCCGCCCCGCGCAAGATCGCACGGGAAGCCTCCGGGCCCCGCTGGGGTCGATCACCCTCGCAGGGCCCGGCCTGATGAGGACCCTCGGCGTGCGCCTGCTTGTCGGAAGATTGCTCGATGCGACCGACGCCGCAACCAACGCCGCCAACGTCGTCATCGACGAGCGCTTTGCGAAAGCGCTGTTCGGCACGCCAGACGTGGTCGGCAAGGCGCTCACCTGCAGCATTGGAGTAGGAACCTGCCGCATCGTGGGCGTGATCGGCACGATCGAGGACCGCTTTGCCCGGGGCAACTCCAGCGGCTCCGTGTTCGTTCCGGAGGAGCCGAATACCTTCAGGCTCTGGAGCCACCTCACCACGCTCACCATCCGCTCGAGCGAGCCGCCGGCCATCCTCGCGCGGGAGCTGAGGAGCGTCGTCCAACGGACGCTTCCGGATCAGAGCTTGCTCGCCTTTGCACCCATGCACGAGCTGATCAGCAATGCGGCGCAGGGTGCCGCCGCGCTCGCCAGCCTGTTGATTGCCTTCGGGCTCCTCGCCTTCACGCTCGCGATCATTGGCACCTACGGTGTCGTGGCGTACGTGACGGGGTTGCGCCGCCGGGAGTTCGCGGTCCGTCAGGCGGTGGGGGCGGAGCCGGTGCAGATCGAATCCCTCGTTCTAGGACAGGGCTTGGTGCTGTGGGTGTTGGGTACCGTAGTGGGGGTGGGTTGCGCATTGATTTTTGCCCGGAGCCTGGCCGCGGAGCTGTACCGGGTGAGTCTCTACTCGCCCGCTACTTATGCCTTGCCGGCGGTCGTCGTTGGGATTGCGGTGATGCTCGCCTCGTGGATCCCGGCGCGCGGCGCACGGAAGCTCGATCTGGTCGCCCAGATTCGACCCGAGTAATCGACTTGCGGATCGGAGAGTTTCCAGCTACTCCGCCGGGGTATCCAGATCATCGACAGCCGGATGCCAGGCGTCCGGGTCACCATATGGATCGACCAGCGCCAGGGCAGGCCGCAATGCGCGCATTCCGTAGACGCGTTCATTGTCCGGAGAATTGACGGTGCGGTGAGCTTTCTTCAGCATCACTCTCCTGCCGGCAATCTCGGAGCGCTGCTGCGTGCGAAGGCGATGATGGTTTCCACGGCCACCAACCGTTCGCGCACGTCGCGCGCGTCTGCGGCGAGCGCCTTGATTGCTTCATCGTGGACTTCGAGCTTGTCCACCAGTAGCGCGACGGTGCGCAGCGATTCCCATGCTTCCTTGATCAGGCTCATCGCCGTGGGCCTTGCGACCGTGCCGGTGCCGCCGGTAGCCACGCGGCCAACGCTGTGGCGTCGCGCGCGGTGAGGCCGGCGAGCGTGGCCTTGCGTATGTCGTCCGTGCGCTCGGCCAGCGCCGCGCGCTCGCGCGCGATCTCAGCCCGCGTG
>JBAUOO010000018.1:0-5898 GCA_049579785.1 Steroidobacteraceae bacterium | reverse complement strand
AACTTGTTCCCATCACCCAGAAGCTCGAAGGTCCGTGCCACGTGCGCGAGGTATTCGGCCCGGATCTGCTTGAATTTGGGGTCCTGCTTCAGGTAGTAGTCCCGGTCCGGCAGCCCGAGGCCTCCCTGGCCGGCGACACCGATGACCCGGGTGGAATCCTTGAAATCCTGCATCTCGCCGATGCCGAACATCGCATCGACGCCGATCATCTGCAGGTGAGCCACCTCGCGCTCCAGATCCGCGAGATTGCGCACGCCGGCGATGCCGTCGAGCTCGGGCGATACGGGACCGAGGCCCAGGCGCTCGATGAGCGGGGTATCCATCCCGCTCGCGTAGAAATCACCGACCTTCTGCTCGGTGCTGCCGACCGCGGCGTGCGCCTTGGCGGCGCTCTCGATGATTTGGCGGATGATCGTCTCGTTGCGGACCTGCAGGATGTTGAACGTTCCCCAGGTGGAGTAGGCGGCGGGGATCGGATGGCGCTGCTGCCAGCCGCCGTTCGCGAACTCGAAGAAATTCTGCGTCGGGCTCACGTGCGTATCGAACCAGCTCGGGCGCAAGGGATCGCCATCCACCCTCGCACCAGCGGCGAGCGCCGCTGCCGAGAGACCCAAGAGAAGCCCCAGAAGCACGAGACGATTAAGTCGCATAGTTCCTCTAGCGTTTGGAGTATGCCGCGCAAGCAGCGCCGGCAGGGCGCGAATCTTAGCGGCAAAGTGCTTGGCGCGTCACGTTCCGCGCGGCTCCGATTGCTACCGCGTACACAGTTTGAGCGCCGGCGATGGCGGCCTCAGGGGTCGCTCTGGGACACTGCCGCCTGGTTGCGGGCGCACAGCGCCTGATCGGGAGTGGGTCATGACCGGTTTGATCATCTTCCTTCTGCTCATCGTCCTCGTGATCGGATACACGATCACGATCTACAACGGTCTCGTGCGTACCCGCAACGAGGTCAAGCTCGCCTGGTCCAACATCGACGTACTTCTGGTACAGCGGCACGATGAGCTGCCGAAGCTGATCGATGTTTGCAAGCGCTACATGCAGCACGAACGGGAAACGCTCGAGCGGGTAACGCAGGCACGGTCTCAGGTGGAGACGGCGCGCAGCTCGGGCAATGTAGCCTCGGTGAGCGCCGCGGAGGGCCTCCTGCGCAGCGGTCTCGCCAACCTCTACGCCGTGGCCGAGCGTTATCCGGAGCTCAAGGCCGATAGCCTCTTTCGCAATCTCGCGGCCCGCATCAGCGCCCTCGAGACGGCGATCGCGGATCGGCGCGAAATCTACAACGACGCCGCGAACGCGCAGAATGTGCGCGTCGAGACCTTCCCCGATGCAATCATCGCGGGAATGTTCAATTTCGAGCCCGCGCGGCTGCTGAAGTTCGACGCCGCGCAGACGGCGGATGTCGACGTCGGGCTGGCGTTCGCCAAGTGAGCGCCGCCGGCCACGCTCCCGGCTTTCTCGCGCTCGCCCTGTTGCTGGCCGCCGGGATGGTCTATACCGTCTATTACTTCTTCAGCAGCCTGCGTCGCGATCGCTTCGCCGCCGATACGCCGGTCGCGCACATCCGCTCGGCCGCGAAAGGCTACGTGCACCTCGAGGGCACGGCCGGACCGCCCGCGGAAGGGCCGATCAGCTCGCCGCTCGGCAAGCTGGCGTGCGTGTGGTGGGATTACAAGATCGAGCAGCGCCAGCGGGCGGCCGGAAACCGGGGCGAGTCCTGGCACGTCGTCGATCGCGCCGCCAGCGTCGCGCCGTTCGCGCTCCGTGATGCCGATGGCGAGTGTCTGGTGGGACCGGTGGGGGCGGAGGTGACACCGACACTGCATAGGAGCTGGTACGACTCGGATCGCGACTATCGATATACCGAGCGCCTGATCTCCCCGGGGGCGCACATCACCGTTCTCGGTGAATTGCGCTCGCATTCCGCGATCGAGGCGATCGAGCAGGAAGTCGGCAAGACCGTCGTGGCCTGGAAGCAGGATCAGACGACGCTGCTGGCGCGGTTCGACCGCAACCACGACGGTCAGCTCGATGCAGCGGAGTGGGAGGCGGTGCGGGCCGCCGCGCGCGAGCAGGTCGAGGCGAATCTCACCTCCAAGGACGCGCGGGTGAGCGTCGTCGGTCAGACCACGCACGGCGAGCCCTTTCTCATCGCGCCACTCGATGGCAAGCGCCTCGTCGATCGCGAGAAGCACCGGGCGGCGCTCGCGCTGGCGGCAAGTGTCCTGCTCGCATTCCTCACGGCTTGGGCGGCGCAGAAGGCCCTGCTGCAGTAGCGATCCGGGCTGTCTTGGGGCGCCGAATCAGGCATGCTGGGCGCATGCGCATACGCTCAGGGTTGCTCGTCCTGCTCGCGGCAGACCTGCTGACGGGCGGCTGCGCCACGGCACCGAAGCACTACCCCTCCGAGACCGCGACCGGCTACGTGGGCAAACGCCTGCTCGAGCTCGAGATGCATTGGAGCGCCCCCTGGGACCTCAGCGCCGCCGGGGCGGGCCGCACGGCCACGTGGCGCTTCGATCAATACAACTTCGCGGGCTGCTCGGTGACGGTTCACACCGACGCGAGTGGGATCATCCGCAGAGTGTCGTGGACGCGCGGCTGTGGCCCGAAGGGCACGGGAACGGCGCCGACGAAGGAATTCGGCGCACCGTGATCAACCGGCAGGACCGGCGTGCGCCCGTATGGCGGACATCGGCTGCGCGGTGAGGGTTACTTCGGCTGCGGCGTGAGTCTCAGGTACGGGCGCAGCGCCTTCCAACCGGCGGGAAACTTCGTCTTCGCCTCTGCATCCGGGATGGAGGTCGGGATGATGACATCATCGCCGCGCTTCCAGTTGACCGGTGTCGCCACGTTGTGCTTCGCGTTCAGCTGCAGCGCATCGAGCGCGCGCAGCACCTCATCGAAATTGCGGCCGACGCTCATCGGATAAGTGAGCATGAGCTTGATCTTCTTGTCCGGCCCGATGATGAATACCGAGCGCACGGTGGCGTTGTCGGCCGGGGTTCGCCCTTGCGCGCCACCGGCGGCCTCCGCCGGCAGCATGTCATAGAGCTTAGCGACCTTGAGCTCCGGATCGCCGATCATCGGATAATAGACCGGCGCACCCTGGGTCTCCTCGATGTCCTTCGACCAGCGCTTGTGATCATCCACCGGATCGACACTCAAGCCGATGATCTGGGTGTTGCGGGCTTCGAACTCCGGCTTCAGGCGGGCCATGTAGCCGAGCTCGGTGGTGCAGACCGGGGTGAAATCCTTCGGATGCGAGAAGAGGATCGCCCAACCGTTGCCGATCCACTGGTGTAAGTTGATGCGTCCCTGCGTCGTCTCGGCTGTGAAGTCGGGGGCCAGGTCGCCGATTCTCAGTGACATGTGAGTCTCCTGCAACAAGCAGGGGCGCCCCCCTTAAGGGGTGAGCGCCCCGAAGGTGCGCGGAATCAGTCTATCGGGCGTTGAACGAAGCGCACCAGCCGTCGGAGTCCACCGAGTAGCCGGCGAAGATCTGGCATCCGGCGTAGCCGGACTTCTGTCCGGGGGTGCCCTGGAAGAAGCGGCAATCCCCGCAACGCTCGCCGGCCTTGTAGGTCGGAAACTTCGACTTGTCGACGTTCTTCGCATCCGACTCATAGCCGAGGGACTTCGCGAGCGGGTCGCTCTCGGAAAGATGCGGCAGACTCTCGCCCGCCGCGGCGGCGGGGCGGGGTCGCAAGCCGACGAGGGCGGCCGAGGCCGCCACGGCGGCGGTCGCAAGGAAGGAGCGGCGCGAGGAATCCGGGTTGTTCTTGGGAAGGGACACGACTGAGCACCTCCGCAGGGGTTCGAGCGGTCAGTATCGGCGATGCGGCGTCGCACTGGCAACTCCGTCGCTCGAGGGCAGCACGGAGCGCAACCGCTCGGGGCAGAAGGCCCGAGCGTGGCCGGTGCTCTGCAGGGACACGACGTCCTTGGGCTTCAGCGGGTCCGAAGCTTGCTGAACTCGGCCATATCTATGGCCCACGTCATCGCCTGCGTCGACGCACACGTGCACCTGCACCCGTGCTACGACCCCGATGAGCTGCTGCGAAACGCGTACGCGAATCTCGCCGCGGTGGGCAACGGCCGGCAACAGGCGCGGCGCCGAGCGTATTTCCTGCTGCTCGCCGAGTGTGCCCCCGACGATGGCTTTGGCGCGCTGCGGGCGCTCGCGCCGACCGACAGCGGCCGCACGGTCCGCGCGACCCCCGTCCTCCAACTGCGGCGCTGGGTTGTCTCGCTCACCGAGGAGCCGATCAGCGTGGTGGTCCGCGACGGGGAGCGAGAGCTTTATATCATCGCGGGTCGACAGGTGGCGTGTCGGGAGGGCCTGGAAGTGCTCGTTCTCGGGACGAGGCGCCGTTTTGCCGACGGCCGCCCGATCCGCGAGATCCTTCGGGAAACCGACAGCCTGGGGGTACCCCGGGTGATTCCCTGGGGGCCCGGCAAATGGTTCTTCCGTCGCGGCCAGCTCCTCAATGCCCTCGTTGCGGAGTTCCGCAAGCCGACGCTCTTCCTCGGCGATGAGGGCGGCCGACCGGTCTTCTGGGGCTACCCGCAGCAGTTTGCGCAGGCCGAGCGGCTGGGGGTCCGCGATCTGCCCGGCACCGATCCGCTGCCCTTCGCGCACGATGTCGAGAAGGTGGGCCGCATGGGTTTGCGGGTCCCGATCGAGCTCGATCCGGGCCGTCCCGGCGCAAGCCTGCTGCGGGCGCTCACCGAGCTGGGAACACCCCTCGAACGCTTCGCCACCCTGGAGCCGCCGTTGCGTTTCGTGCGCAATCAGATCGGCATGCAGCTGCGCAAGCGCTGGCGCGCCTGAGGCATTCCTCATGTGCGGAATCGCCGGACTGGTCACCCGCGGAGCCGCGCCGCCGCGCGAGCTGATCGGCGCGATGTGCGATGCGATGCGCCACCGCGGACCTGACGGCGAGGGCGCGCATATCGAGGCGGGGATCGGGCTCGGCATGCGACGGCTCGCGGTGCTGGACCTCATCACCGGGGATCAGCCGGTCACGAACGAGACCGGCACGGTGCACGCGGTCTTCAACGGCGAGATCTACAACTACCAGGAGCTGCGCCGCGAGCTCGCGGCCAAGGGCCATACGTTTCGCGGCACGGGCGACAGCGAGGTGATCCCGCGCCTCTACGAGGAGCATGGCGTGGGTTTCCTCCCGCGCCTGAACGGCATGTTCGCCATCGCGCTCTGGGACCGCGCGCTCAAGCGGCTGCTCCTGGCTCGCGATCGGCTGGGCATCAAGCCGCTTTACTACAGCGTCCGCGGCGGCACTCTCTGGTTCGGTACCGAAGTCAAATGCATCCTCGCCGCCGGCGGATCCGCGCGCACCATCGACCCGCTCGGGGTCGATCAGCTGCTGACCTTCGAACATACGGCGAGCCCCACGACCCTGCTCGAGGACGTGAGAAAGCTCGCGCCCGGAGCCTGGCTCACCTTCAGCGGCGGGAAGCTCCATCAGGGCCGCTTCTGGTCGCTCCCCGCCCGCGTGCAAACCCCGGCGCCGGACACGGCGGAGCTCGCCGAGCGAGTCCGGCAGACCTTCCTCGGCGCGGTGCGGCGACAGCTCGCGAGCGACGTGCCGCTCGGCGCCTTCCTCTCCGGCGGCATCGACTCCTCGATCCTCGTCGCGGCCATGAACGAGGTCTCACCGACACCGCCGCTCACCTTCTCGATCGGCTTCGGCGATCCGACCTACAGCGAGCTCTCCCATGCGCGCGCGGTGGCGGTGCATTGCGGCACGCGACATCACGAGCAGATTCTGACTCCCGACTACCTCGCGGTGCTCCCCGAGGTGATCTCCCAGCTCGACCAACCGATCGCCGACTTTTCGGTATTCCCGACGCTGCTCGTGGCGAGGATCGCGCGCGAGC
>JBAUOO010000017.1:0-7025 GCA_049579785.1 Steroidobacteraceae bacterium | reverse complement strand
TCCCACGAGCAGCTGCTCCGCCCCGTAGCGGTGTGCCATCTCGAGCAGCGCGGCGCGCGAAAGCAGGTTACCGCTGGCATCGGCCACCGGCAGAGGCACGACACTGATCGGCAGCCCGCGCTCCTCGGCTGCCTGCTCGAGGCCGGCCTGATCCGCGGCCTGGTCGGCCTGGTCCGGCGGCGGATAGATCACGACGAGGGTGAAGGGCCGATTCGGGTCCCACGTGCTGCGATCGAGCGCGGCGATCGCCTGATCCACCGCTGTCGCGTTGAAGATGACCTGCAGTTCACCCTGTGGGCCGCGGTCGTAGCTCTGGACGTATTTCGACGCCTCGCCAACGAGCCCGCCGAATACCGGATCGGTCGCCGATTCCCGCCGCCCCGTGGCCCGCACCAGCGCCTCACGCATTCCTTGCTCCAGGGCGGGGGTGGACTGGCCCGTGACATCGACCTGAAACACCGCAACCGGTCGCGCCGCCCAGGAGGCCGCCGGCAGTGCCACGCCGGCCACGAGCAGCAGCGCTCTACGGACAAGGCTCCTCGCGGTTGTCTGGCGGCCGGGCATGTCGGAGTGTTTGGATCGCGCCATGAATCGCGCAAAATGTACAATACCATACGCGCAATCCCCCCCGCGCAAGTGCCGGGCTGCGGCAGGCGCGATCTCCCATTACACGAGGGTGCTCCCTTGGGCGAAGGCCGCGGCATGACGTATCGCGATGCCGGCGTCGACATCGATGCCGGCGATGAGCTCGTCGAGCGCATCAAGCCCCTCGTCGCGCGCGCGCGGCGCCCGGAGGTGCTGGCGGGCATTGGCGGCTTCGGCGCGATGGTGGCGCTGCCGGCCGGGTATCGGCATCCGGTGCTGGTTTCGGGAACCGACGGCGTCGGAACCAAGCTTCGCCTCGCCATCGATGCCGGCCGCCACGACACCATCGGCATCGACCTCGTGGCCATGTGCGCGAACGACATCGCGGTGCAGGGCGCCGAGCCGCTCTTCTTTCTCGACTACTACGCCACCGGAAAGCTGCGGGTCGATGTGGCCGAAGCGGTGGTGCGCGGCATCGTCGAGGGCTGCGCGCAGGCCGGCGCCGCCCTCGTCGGCGGCGAGACCGCGGAGATGCCGGGCATGTACCACGGTGAGGATTACGATCTCGCCGGCTTCTGCGTCGGCGTGGTCGAGAGGGACGCGATCATCGACGGCAGCGCCGTGCGCGCCGGCGACGCCGTCATCGGCCTTGCCGCCTCGGGGCCACATTCGAACGGTTATTCTCTGATCCGCAAACTCCTCGCCCTGAGCGGCGGGCAGAGCGCCCTTGAGCTCGAGGGCAAGCCGCTCCTCGACCGCTTGCTTGCGCCCACGAGGATCTACGTGAAGCCGCTGCTGGCGCTCGCGCGCCAGCTTCCCGTGCATGCGCTCGCCCACATCACCGGCGGGGGCCTCACCGAGAACATCCCGCGCGTGCTCCCCGCCGGGCTGGAAGCGGTGCTCGAGCGCCGCCGCTGGCATCGCGATCCGGTTTTCGACTGGCTGCAGCGCGTCGGCCACATCGAGACGGCGGAAATGTACCGGACCTTCAACTGCGGCATCGGCATGATCGCCCTCGTATCCCAGGAGCACGCGTCGCAGACGCTCGAGCTCCTCGCCGCTCACGGCGAGCCGGCGCAGATCATCGGCGAGATCCGTCCGGGCAGTCGCGGCGCCGTGATCCTCGATTGACGTAGATCGAGTGAGCGCCACGCGTCCGTTGCAACTCGCGATCCTGATTTCCGGCCGCGGCTCCAACATGGCCGCGATCGCGCGCGCCTGCGCCGCCGGAAAGATCCACGCCCGCGTGCGGCTCGTGGTCTCCGAGCGCGCTGGCGTTGCCGGCCTTGACACCGCCCGTGCCATGGGGCTCGAAACGCGTACCATTGCCTCGGGCGGCGCCACCGACCGGCTGCGCTTCGAGCGCGCTCTCGATGAGGCGCTCGCGGACGCGGCAGCCGACCTGATCGTGCTCGCCGGTTTCATGCGCATCCTTTCACGAGAGTTCGTCGAGGCGCGCAGCGGCCGCATTCTCAACATCCATCCCTCGCTCCTGCCCCGGTATCGGGGGCTCCATACCCACCGCCGCGTGCTCGAGGCCGGCGAGCGGGTGCACGGGGCCAGTGTGCACTTCGTCACGGCGGAACTCGACGGCGGACCGGTCATTCTCCAGTCGAGAGTCGCCGTCCTGCCCGGTGATACCGAGGAGGCACTGACAGCTCGCGTTCGGGCCACCGAGCACATCATCTATCCGCGCGTGATTGGCTGGCTCGGCGACGGCAGGCTCGCGTGGCGCGAGGAGCGGCCCTGGCTCGATGGCAAGCCGCTCGCGGAGCCGCTGCTGGAGGATTTCGATGTCAGCCGGGAGAGTTGAGCGCGCCGCTCTCGTCGCGACGATGTTGGTTTCGGCCGCCTGGGCCCGGGCGGCGCCGCAGCCGCCGGCACCGCAGCCACCGCAGTTCGTCGCGACCTACAGCATCGCCTGGCACGGAATCACCGCCGGCACCTCGACGCTCGAGCTGCGATCGACCTCGCCGCAGAGGTATCTTTATACCTCGACCGACCGAGCCTACGGTGTCTTTCGGCTGGCGTTCCCGCATGCGCTTCGCCAGTCGAGCCGCTTCAGGGTCACGGCCGGTCAGGTCGAGCCTCTGACCTTCCAGGCGGGCGGCGCCGGCAACGAGGTGATGGCGCAATTCGATTGGCGCAGCGGCCAGGTGACCGGCATGGCCAAGGGCAAGCTCCTCGACCTGAAGCTGCAGCCGGGAACCCAGGATCCGCTGTCGGTGCAGATCGCGATCATGCTCGCGCTGCAAGCGCAGGAGGCGCCCGAGAGCTTCTGGATGCTCAACACCGACGAGATCGACCGCTTCCAGTACCGCCGGCACGGGCAGAGCACGCTCGACACGCCGCTCGGGAAGCTGCGCACCATCCTTTACACGAGCCACGAGGCGGGCTCCGACAAGATGACTTATCTTTGGCTCGCCCCCGCGCTCGATTACATGCCGGCGCGCGCCGAGCAGCACGTCAAGGGCAGCACGCAGGTAGCGCTCGAGATCCAGGCGTTCACGAGGCAATGACCGAAGGCCGGAACTGCTTCGCCAACTTGAGCTGCTGCCCCTGGTAATTCGACCCGGTATCGCTGCCGTAAAGAACATCCGGCCGCTCGGCCATGCGCTCGTAGCGCAGCCACCCCACCGTCTGGCCGTGCTCGAGGAGGAAAGGCACCTCATGGGAGCGAACTTCCAACACACCCCTGCTGCTGCCGGCGCGCCGCGTGCGCATGTCCCAGCCGAACCCGGGATCGAAGAACCCGGCGTAGTGAACGCGAAACTCTCCCGCCCGCGTGTCGTACGGCAGCATCTCCGCGGCAAACTCGGGGGGTACGGCAATCGCCTCCTTGGTGACCAGGATGTAGAACTCATCCGGGTCGAGGATCAGGGAGGACTCCTTGTGAAAGCGAATGGGTTCCCAGAAATCCAGCGGATCGTAGTCGCGGCGATCCAGATCGATGCGTTTGGCATGCTTCTTCGCGCGCCAGCCGATGAGCGTGTGGTCGGCGCCCGTTCCCCGCAGGTCTATCGTGAACGGCAGCACGCCGGTCTTTTCCGTCATCGCGGTCGAATCGGCGACTTGGCGCTCCGCGAGCAAAGACCGCCATTCAGCGGCCGTGATGGGCTTGGGGTGCTCGCCGCGCGTGCGGCGAAATCGCAGCTGATTCAGCCGCGTGCCCGTTTTGACGACGACGCTGAAGCTGCGCGGAGCGACCTCGATGTAAAGCTGCCCCTCGTAGCCCTCCTGCGTCTGATCGAACAACGTCGCGCGATCGGCAATGAGCCTGGTCAGGATGTCGAGGCGGCCGGTGGAGCTCTTGGGATTGGCGAAAGCGCTGACCTCGCTTCTCAGACTGATGGTCTCGAGAAGCGGAATGAGGTATACGCGGCCTTTTTCCAGGACGGCGCCGTGGCCGAGGTCGATCTTGAAGCGCTCGAAGCTCGGATCCAACTCCTTCACCTTTTCGAGCACCGTCATTTCGTTCCCGGGCAGGAAGCTCGCGTCGACCGGATAGGCGCACTCACCGAGACGCAGATCGATGCTCGCGGGTTGAATCTGCTCAGGAACGATCTGGTTCATGGCGGGCGGCAGGATCTCGCCTGCACCCAACATCTCTCTTATTTTTTGGCACGGCAGGATTCCGGTATAGACCGGTGCCCGCGCGGGTGATTCCACGGAAGAGCTCATCGCTGAATTCCATCTGGTGCAGGGCGCGAAGAATCGCGCGTCAACTTTCTTCGACCACGATCTTCGGGAAGACACTGCTGCGATCGCGCGCGCGGACGGCGAGCGCGCCCGCGGTCCGGCGCGCCATCTCGAAATACGCCCGCGCGCGCGGCGAATCAGGCGCCGCCACCACCGTCGGGCGCCCGCCGTCGGCCTCCTCCCTGATGTGCGGATCGAGCGGCAGCTCCCCGAGCAGTCTCACCCCGTACTGCGCGGCCATGCGCGCGCCGCCCCCGGCGCCAAAAATGTGCTCCGCGTGGCCGCAGTGCGAGCAGACGTGAACGCTCATGTTCTCCACGATGCCGAGCACCGGTACCGAGACCTTCTCGAACATCTTGAGCCCCTTGCGGGCGTCGGCGAGGGCGATGTCCTGCGGCGTCGTCACGATCAGGGCTCCCGCGACGGGAACCCGCTGCGCCAGGGTGAGCTGGATATCGCCGGTACCCGGCGGCATGTCGACCACGAGGTAATCGAGTGCGCCCCAGTGCGTCTCCGAGAGCAGCTGCGTGAGCGCCTGCGTGACCATGGGGCCGCGCCAGACCATCGGCTGCTCCGCATCCACCAGAAAGCCAATGGACATCGCCACCACCCCGTAGCTCTCGAGCGGCTCGAGGTGCTTGCCATCGGGCGAGCTCGGCCGCTGCCCTTCGAGCCCGAGCATGAGCGGCTGGCTTGGGCCGTAGATGTCGGCATCGAGCATCCCGACGCGCGCGCCCTGCGCGGACCAGGCGAGCGCCAGATTTGCCGCGACGGTGGATTTGCCGACTCCGCCCTTGCCGGAGGCGACGGCGACGATGTTCTTGATGTCCCCGAGCGGCTGCAGATTGCGTTGCACCGCGTGCGAGCGGATCTCCGTCTCGACGTCGAGCGCGAGCGGCACCGCGAGCCCTGCCGCCGCGAGGTGCGCCGCGAGAGCCGCTGCAAACTCCCGCGGGTAACCGCCCACCGGATAGCCGAGGACGATCCGCGCCCGATAGCCCTCGGCCTGCGCCGTCAACTCGCGCAGCGCGCCCGCCTCGCCCAGGCTCTCCCCGAGATAGGGATCGACGTACGCCTCGAGGGCAGTCCTGACGGCGTTCAGAGTGGATGGGTCGGCCATGTGCGAGTTTGCGGCGAGCGGTGGCTCCATACGGCGATTGTAGAGGGTTTCGAGGGACAGTCGCATCGGGGCACTGTTCGTCGTGCCGCGTTGACGCCTATGGCATAATTTCACTTTATTGCCGCTCGGGTCGCAGAGCACGACCCGGCGGACGGGTGGGTTAGCGCACTGAGCACCGATATCGCGACCATGGGCACGGAAGTGCATTTGCGCGGGGGAGCCGCGCGGGAGTGCCTTGCCGGAAAGGCGGAATGAGCTTGTTCACCAATTTGCGCGCCGATCGGCTGATCACCGAGATCCGGTCCTGTACCGATCCGGCGAGCACGGATACGCAGAAAGCCGTCGCGCGACTCAGGGATCTCGGGCCCGGCGCCATCGAATCGATCTTCGCGGCATTGCCCGATGCCGACAAGAACGCGACCCTCGCCTTCGTCGAAGCCCTCGCCGGCCTGGTAAGCCCGAAGTCCTTCCCGATCTTCGTGCGCGGCCTGGTGGAAGGTAGCCCGCGCGTGGTGGCCGGGATCGCCTGGGCGCTCACCAGCAGCCGCAACTACCCGCCGAACCTGTTGATCGAGGCGCTCGCAGCACCCGGCATCTCCAAGTCGGCCCTTCTCGAGGTGATCGGCGCGAACAAGTCGCGCCTTGGCGTGCGCGAGCTGCTCAATGCCGCCTACACGCAGGAGCCGAACGAGAAGGCGGCGCTTTTTCGGATCATCGGCGAGATCGCCGACGCCACCACCGTGCCGGAGCTCATCGGCCGGGTGCAGGGCAAGGATCCGATCGCGCGCGTGCACATCATCAACGTCCTCGCTCGCTTCAACACACCGGAGGTGCATACGGCTCTGCAGGGGCTGCTCAAGGATCCCAACAAGCTGATTCGTGGCGCGACGCTCTCGGCGTTGCAGCGCATGAACGGCAAGATCGACATCGAGCGCGTCTGTGCGCTGCTGCGGGATCCCGAGATCGACGTGCAGAACAAGGACATCGATGTCGTCATCAAGGCCAATGATCCCGAGACCATCCGCTATCTGATCGAGATCCTCAAGGACGAGAACGAGAATGCGCGCCGCGCCGCGGTCGAGGTGCTGAACGAGGTCGGCACCGCGAAGTCGGTGAAACATCTGCTCGAGGCGCTGAAGGACAGCGATTGGTGGGTGCGCAGCCGCGCCGCCGACGCGCTCGGCAAGATCGGCGGTCCGCGCGTGATCGAGGCGGTGCTCGAGCTCATCCGCGACAAGGACGAGGACATCCGCCGCGCCGCGATCGAGATTCTCAATCAGACCAAGGACGAGCGCGCGGTCGATTCGCTGATCCAGGCGACCCGCGACGCGGACTGGTGGGTCAGCGAGCGCGCGGTGGATGCGCTGGCGGAGATCGGCAGCCGGCGGGCCGTTCCCCGTCTGATGGAGATGCTGAAGGCCGCCCCTTCGAAGGCGACGCCGGTCGTGGTGCGGGCGCTCGGCAAGCTCGGCGATGCGAGGCTGGTCGATGCCCTGCTGCCGTTCATGGCGAGGCCGGAGCGGGAGCTGCGGATCGAGGCGATGCAGGCGCTCTCGAAGCTGGTCGACGAGCGTCACGCCGAGCAGCTGCGCACCGAGCTGCAGACTCAGGCCGTTTCCCC
>JBAUOO010000016.1:0-2720 GCA_049579785.1 Steroidobacteraceae bacterium | reverse complement strand
GGGCGCGATTCCCGGGGGCGGCGCAAGTGCCGCCGCGACCGATCCGCGGCCCAGCGTGAGCTGTCGCGGCCGGCACGGTCCTTGTAAACTCCCGGAATGGCTGAGAAATTCTTCGTCACGACCGCTCTCCCCTACGCCAACGGCCCGTTTCACATCGGGCACATCATGGAGTACATCCAGGCGGACATCTGGGTGCGTTTCCAGCGCATGCAGGGGCATCAGGTGCATTTCGTCGGCGCCGACGATGCCCATGGGGCGCCGATCATGCTCAAAGCGGAAGCGGAGGGGATCAGCCCGCAGGCGCTCGTGGCGCGCATTGCCGCCGGGCGGCCGCGATATCTGCAGGGTTTTCACCTGAGCTTCGATCATTGGCACTCGACCGACTCGCCGGAGAACGTCGCGCTGTCGCAGGACATCTATCGGCGCTTGAAGAGCGCGGGTCTCATCGACTCGAAGCCGGTCGAGCAGTTCTACGACCCGGTCAAGGGCATGTTCCTCCCCGACCGCTACATCAAGGGAGAATGCCCGAACTGCCATTCCAAGGACCAGTACGGGGATGCCTGCGAGGTCTGCGGGACCGTCTACGCTCCGACGGAGCTCATCGAGCCCTATTCGGCTCTCACCGGGGCGAAGCCCGTTCTCAGGAGCTCCGATCATCTTTTCTTCAGGCTCTCGGACCCGCGCTGCGTCCAATTCCTGGAGAGCTGGACGAGCGCGCCGGGGCGGCTGCAGCCGCAGGTCCTCAACAAGGCGCGCGAATGGCTCGCGGGCCAAGGCGAGGACAAGGGCGAGCAGGCGCTCGGGGACTGGGACATCTCCCGTGACGCGCCCTACTTCGGCATCCCGATCCCGGACGCTCCGGGCAAGTATTTCTACGTTTGGCTCGATGCGCCGATCGGCTACCTGGCATCGCTTCAGAGCTACTTCGCCAGCGGCAAGGCGAGGGCCAACGGCGAGGCGCGCAGCTTCGAGCAGTTTCTGTCGGCACCCGATACCCGGCAGATCCACTTCATCGGCAAGGACATCATCTACTTCCATACGCTCTTCTGGCCGGCGATGCTTGAGTTCGCGGGCCGCCCCTACCGGGTTCCCGACCACGTCTGGGTGCATGGCTTCATCACCGTCTCCGGCGAGAAGATGTCGAAGTCGCGCGGCACCGGGATCAGTCCACTGCGCTACCTCGAGGTCGGTCTGAATCCGGAGTGGCTGCGCTACTACATTGCCGCCAAGCTCAACGCCAATGTCGAGGACCTCGATTTCAACCCCGAGGACTTCGTGGCGCGGGTCAACAGCGATCTTGTGGGCAAGTACGTCAACATCGCGAGCCGCGCGGCCAACTTCATCACCCGGCACTTCGGCGGCGAGCTCGCCTACAGCAGCGGGACGGACGCGCTGCGGCGGCAGGCTGCGGACATCGCCGCCCAGGTGCGCGCGAGCTACGAGGCACGCGAATTCGGCAAGGCGATGCGCGAGATCATGGCGGTGGCGGATCGCATCAATCAGGACTTCGACGGCCGCCAGCCCTGGGTCCTCGCCAAGGACCCCGACAAGCGCGAGGAGCTGCAGGACATCTGCTCGCGCACGCTCTGCGGCTTCAAGCTGCTCAGCGTCCTGCTCGCGCCGGTCCTGCCCGCGGTGAGCGAGCGGGTCGCGCGCGATCTCTTCGGCCTCGACCGGCCGTTGCGCTGGTTCGACGCCTGGGAGCCGCCGGCTCGCATCAACCCTTATCAACATCTCATGACGCGCGTCGATCCCAAGCAGCTCGATGCGCTCTTCGAGCCGCAGAGCGCGCCGGCGCCGTCCGGGGAGCCGCGCACCGGTGGCCCGACCGCCGCGGCTGGCGCGGCCTCGGCAGAGGCGCCCGCTCCCGCCACGATCTCCATCGATGAGTTCAAGCGGCTCGACCTGCGCGTCGCGCGTATCGTCGCCGCGGAGCATGTGACGGGCGCCGACAAGCTCCTGAAGCTCACCCTCGATCTCGGAAGCGAGAGGCGCACGGTCTTCGCCGGCATCAAATCGGCCTACGACCCGGCGACCCTCGCCGGGCGGCTCACGATCATGGTGGCCAACCTCGCGCCGCGGAAGATGAAGTTCGGCCTCTCCGAGGGCATGGTGCTCGCCGCGAGCAACGAGTCCGGCGGACCCTACCTGCTCTCTGCCGACAGCGGGGCCACCCCGGGCATGCGAGTGAGCTGACCTTCCCATGGCGAGCGCCGACGACATCGACGCGCTGCTGCCGCAGACCCAATGTACGCGCTGCGGTTATCAGGGATGCCGCCCGTATGCGGAGGCGATGGCGCGCGGCGAAGCGGCAATCAACCAATGCCCGCCGGGCGGAGCTGCCACCATCGGCGCGCTCGCGAGGCTGCTCGAGCGCGAGCCACTGCCGCTCAACCCGGCCAATGGGATCGAGGGACCCCCGCTCGTGGCGCAGATCGATGAGGACACCTGCATCGGCTGTGTCAAGTGTCTGCCGCCCTGTCCGGTCGATGCGATCGTCGGAGCGCGCAAGCAGATGCACACCGTGATCCTTCAGCTTTGCACCGGCTGCGAGCTGTGCGTCGCGCCCTGTCCGGTGGATTGCATCACGATGGTGCCGCGAAGCTCTGTCGCCGGCGCGCTGGCCGCTGCCCCTGCCGCCCCCGAGGCGGAGGCGAGTCGCCGCCGATTTCTCGCTCACAACGAGCGCCACGAGCGGCGCGCCCGCGAGCGCGAGGGCC
>JBAUOO010000015.1:0-3235 GCA_049579785.1 Steroidobacteraceae bacterium | reverse complement strand
GGAGGCGAGCCCCCGGCCAGGATGGCCGGGCTGGGAGCGCGGCCGCCAGGGACGGCCAGTGGCACGGCCTCCAACGAAGCTATCGTGCGCGGGCGTTCGGGCGGATCGACGACACGTCTAAGTGTCGTCGATAAAGGCACCGCCCTCACCCCCGGGGGTGATGCTGCGCGTGCAGCTCTTTCATGCGCTCGCGCGCGACGTGAGTGTAGATCTGGGTGGTGGACAGATCACTATGCCCGAGCAGCATCTGCACGACGCGCAGGTCCGCCCCGTGATTGAGCAGGTGCGTCGCGAACGCGTGTCGCAGCGTATGGGGCGAGAGCTCCTTGGAGACTCCCGCCTTGCGCGCATAGCGCTTGATGATGTGCCAGAACGCCTGGCGGGTCATGCGGTCGCCCCGCCGGGTCGGAAAGAGGAAATCCGTCTGCCGCTCGAGCAGGATCTCGCCGCGCGGTCCGTGCTCGAAGTCCATCAGCCATCGCACCGCCTCCTCCCCGAGGGGAATCAGCCGCTCGCGGTTGCCCTTGCCGAGGATGCGGATCACGCCCTGGTTGAGGTTGACATGTCCATGGCGCAGATTCACCAGCTCCGAGACGCGCAGCCCCGTGGCATAGAGCACCTCGAGCATCGTGCGGTCGCGGTTGCCGAGCGGATCACTCACCACCGGTGCGCCGAGCAGCGCCTCGACTTCCTCCTCCGTGAGGGACTTCGGCAGCGAGCGGCCGATCTTCGGCATCGCGATCTGCGCCGTCGGGTCTTCGCGGATGCCGCCGTCGCGCAGCAGATAGCGGAAAAAGCGACGAAAGCTCGAGAGCTGCCGCGCGGTGGAGCGGGGCCGCGCGCCCTCGCGCACCCGCCACGCAATGAAATCCTGCAGGTCGGCACGCGAGGTCTTGACGATCGGAACCTTGCGCTCGGCCAGCCAGCGGGCGAGCGCCGTCAGATCGGCGCGATACGCCGCCAGCGTGTTGGTCGACAGACCCCGCTCCAACCACACGGCGTCCAGGAAACGGGACACCGCCGGATCGGTGGAGTCGGCCTGAGGAGGCGTGGCAATTGCGGCAGAATGGTTCGACAATTCCGTCTCGGCCCGCAGGTCGCGGTCAAGGTAGCGACCGCAGTATGGTGAGCGCGGCCGAGCGATCGACGTGATCACCTTCACATCTGAACCCGAGCATTAACATAAAGAGAACCGGATCACATTTGCGAACGCTCGCGTGGGCGCCCGTGCGCATGGGCTACGCGCTGTACGCCACGCTCGCTTTCCTCCTCACGGGACTCGCCGCCATGATCGCGGCCCTGACCCTGCCCGGGGTACGGCGGCGGCGGGCCGCGGCCCGCGCGAGCGCCCGCGCCTTCCTATGGCTGGCCGGTATGCCGCTCACCGTACGCGGCGTGGAGCGGCTCGCGCCCGGACAGTGTGTCGTGGTCGCCAACCACGCGAGCTATCTCGACGGACTGGTGTTCACGGCGGCGCTCCCCGCCCGCTTCAGCTTCGTCATCAAGCGTGAGATGTCGGCCGTGCCTCTGGTGGGCCTATTCCTGCGGCGCATCGGCTCGGAGTTCGTCGAGCGCTTCGACCGCCAGCGTGGCGCGGCCGATGCGCGTCGGGTGCTGCGCAGCGCCGCGAGCGGCCATTCGCTCGTGTTCTTTCCCGAGGGCACGTTCACGAGAACGCCCGGTCTGCTCAAATTTCACACCGGCGCCTTCGTCATCGCGGCGCGCGCCGGCTGTCCTGTCATTCCGGCGGTGGTGCGCGGTACACGCTCCGCGCTATCGCCGAGCGGCGGGCTGCCGCGCCCCGGACGGATCACGATCGACATCCTGCCGCCCATCGAGATGCCACCGCAGGCCGGGGAGGTCTCGTCCGCCGAGCTGCGGGACCGCGCGCGACAGGCGATCCTGCTCGCTCTCGGGGAGCCGGACCTCACATGTTCCGGCGATAGCGCCCTCCCACCTCGTAAAGAGCGTGCGAAATCTGCCCAAGCGAGCAGACCTTGACGGATTGCATCAGCTCGGCGAACACATTGCCACCGCCGCAGGCGGCCCGCTGCAGCTCATCGAGCGCGGCCGGCGCGCGCGTGGCGTTGCGTGCCTGGAAGTCGCGCGCCGCCGCCACCTGATCCTGCTTCTCCTTGTCGGTGGAGCGGATGAGCGCCGCGGCCGCATGCTCCGCGGCTCCATCGGACTTGGAGAGAAAGGTGTTGATGCCGACGATGGGGAGGCTCCCGTCGTGCTTCTTGGTCTCGTAGTAGAGCGATTCCTCCTGGATCTTGCCCCGTTGATACATGGTCTCCATCGCCCCAAGAACGCCGCCGCGCTCGGATAAGGCGTCGAATTCCCGGTATACCGCCTCCTCGACGAGATCGGTGAGGTACTCGATGGCGAACGAGCCCTGCCAAGGATTCTGCGTCTTGTTGAGTCCGAGCTCGCGGTTGATGATGAGCTGGATCGCGACCGCGCGGCGCACGCTCTCCTCCGTCGGGGTCGTCAACGCCTCGTCGTACGCGTTGGTATGGAGACTGTTGCAGTTGTCGAAGAGCGCGTAGAGCGCCTGCAACGTGGTGCGTATGTCGTTGAAGGAGATCTCGCGCGCATGCAGGCTCCTGCCGGAGGTCTGCACGTGGTACTTCAGCATCTGGCTGCGGGGCCCCGCCCGATAGCGATCACGCATGGCGCGCGCCCAGATGCGGCGGGCGACGCGGCCGATCACGGCATACTCCGGATCCATGCCGTTCGAGAAGAAGAACGACAGGTTGGGCGCGAAATCATCGACCGCCATGCCGCGGGCGAGATAATACTCCACGATCGTGAAACCGTTGGCGAGCGTGAAGGCGAGCTGCGAGATGGGATTGGCGCCGGCTTCGGCGATGTGATAGCCGGAGACCGACACGGAGTAGAAATTCCGCACCCGCTGGTCGATGAAGTACTGCTGCACATCGCCCATCATGCGCAGCGCGAACTCGGTCGAGAAGATGCAGGTGTTCTGCGCCTGATCCTCCTTGAGGATGTCCGCCTGCACGGTGCCGCGCACCGCCTGCAGTGTCTCCGATCGGATGCGCGCGTAGACTTCGGGCGCCACGAGCTCATCCCCCGTCAGGCCGAGCAGAGCCAGGCCCGAGCCGTCATGACCCGCCGGCCGCTCGCCGCTGTACGCGGGCGGGGCGATGCCGCGCTCGAGCGCCGCGCGGCGCAGCTCCGCGATGCGTCGCTGCGCCTCGCTCCAGCGCCCCTC
>JBAUOO010000014.1:0-21462 GCA_049579785.1 Steroidobacteraceae bacterium | reverse complement strand
GGACACCACGCCGCCGCCGGCGAGCCCGTCCCCGATGGCGGACGCGGCCGCCGATGATGGCACGGGCGCACAGACTCCTTCCTAGCCCGGTCGCTGCCGCGGGACGCAGGCGCCCGCCCGCCAGAATCAGCCGCACCCCGAGCCGGGCCACAGTCACCGCCGCGACCCTGCGCTCGAGAGTGGAGCGCGACGGCGCGAGCGCTCAGGATCGATGCCCATGCCCTTTAAATGGAACGCCTTGCGGCAGGCTCCAGGCGCAACGACCCGCACGCCGCCACCGCGGTGCGGATTACAGCTATGATTTCCGCCGCCGCCCATCAGCGGCCTTCGGGGGAGACGCACATGTCCATTCTCGCGTGGATCGTCCTCGGCCTCATCGCCGGTTTCGTGGCCAGCAAGATCATCAACAAGCGCGGCGAAGGCCTGCTTCTGGATATCATCCTCGGCATCATCGGCGCGCTCGTCGGCGGATGGCTATTCCAGGCCTTCGGCGCAGCGGGTGTCACCGGGCTCAATCTCTACAGTCTGCTGGTGGCGGTCGTCGGCGCGGTAGTCGTCCTGGTGATCTATCACGCCCTGAGAGGCAAGAAATCCGGCGCTTGAGAGCGCTCAGCCCGCGCTCCGTCGGATGCGATCCAGGGCGGCGATGAGGTGATGAAACGCTTCCAACAGCGGAAGCGATAGTCCGAGTTCGATGGCCTTGCGGATGGCATAGCCGAAGGTCTCCTCGACCTCGAGCGGCCGGCCGGCCTCCAGGTCCTGAAGCGCCGACATGCGATGGTTCGGCGCCCGCCGCCGCATGTCATCGCCTATCCCGCGGACCGTCCCGATCGCCTCCCGCTCCGGCACGTCGAGCAGCAGCGCCAACGGCAGCGCCGCGGCGCCCTCGGTGAGAGCAATTCCCTGCGCTCTCGCGAGCGAAGCGGCTTCGCGAACGAGCCGCACCAGCAGCCCCGCACTGTCCGGATCCGCCAGATAGGTCCAGGTGACCGACCGCGTAGTGACCGCCATGCTGACGAGCGCGAGCCAGACGGTGAATTTGCTCCACTCCATCGAGACGATGTCGGCGACGGCGGTGGAGCGAACGCCGGCGCGATCGATCATCTGCGCGATGCGCCGGGCGCGCTCGCTGATGCCGCCCGCGAGCTCCCCGAGCGGCAGGCTCACGTTGCGCGTGAACAGCACCTCACCCGATGCCAGCAACTCACCGCTCGTATCCGCAAGCGCGCCCAGCACGCGCTCGGCGCCGAAGGCCTGCGCCAGCAGCTCGTTCTTGAGAACGCCATTCTGAATGGACAGCGCCGCGCCCACCTCGACATGCTCGAGGCTCGCGAGCGCCGCCCGGGTGCCGTGGGTCTTGATCGCCACGATGAGCGTCTCGGCCGCCTGCAGTTGGGACGGATCGGTGAGTACCGGCACGCCTGCCGAGAACTCCGCCAGCCCCCGGATCCGCAGTCCCTCCCGCGCCACCGCCCGGGCGCGATCGCCGCGCGCGATGACGATCACCGAGTGGCCCGCGCGCGCGAGATGCGCGGCGAGGATCGAGCCGATGGCGCCCGCGCCCAGAACGGCGAATTCAGCTCGAGTCATGTCCGCGGACCGAAGCGCGCCCGGTGCGCGGCCATGGTGGCGACGAAACGATCGATGTCCTCCTCGGAGTTGTAGCAGTGGATCGTGGCGCGGATGTTGCCGTCCCTGAAGGACGTCACGATGTCCTCATCCAGGAGCCGCGCGAACAATGCCGCCGCATCGCGTGACGGCACCGCCACCATGGGGCCCCGGCGCGCATCATCCGCCGGGGTGATCGACGCCCAGCCGATATCGGTGAGTCCGGCCATGCAGCGGCGCGTCAGCGCCCGCACCCGCTCCTCGATCGCATCGGTTCCCGTCTCGAGAATGATCTTGAGTCCCGCCTCCGCCGCGTAGCAGTTGAGGACCGGCGGCGTACCGGCCTCGAAGCGCCGGGCGCTCATCGACGGGCGATTCGCCCGGATGTCCATCGCCGCGATCTCCTGCTGCGCGAACCAGCCGGAGTTGCTCGGCACGAGCTCGGGTATGAGCGCCGCGCGCACGTAGAGAAAGCCGATGCCCGCGGTGCCGAGCAGGTACTTGAGCATGCCGCCGACCGCGAAATCGACCCCGAGCGCTCTCGCATCGACCGTCATGGCGCCGATCGACTGGTAGCAATCCACCATCAGGCGAGCGCCCCGCTCGTGCGCGAGGCGCGCGATACCGGCGATGTCGAGCCGCGCGCCGTTACGGTAGCAGACCTGCGTCACGGCGACGAGCTGCGTGCGCTCATCGATGAGGCGGGCGAAATTCTCGAGCGGAATGTAGCCGTCGGGCGCGGGCGGTACGTGCGCCACCTGCGCTCCGAGCCGCTCCTGCGCGTGCCAGATCTGCGCGTTGGTCGGAAACTCGAAGTCACTGACGACGATCTTCCTGCGTGCGCCGGTGAAATCCAACGCGCTCGCGAGCGCGTTGATGCCGGCCGAGGCCGAGGCGGTGACCGCTATCTCATCCGGCCTCACCCGCAGCACCTGCGCCATGGCGGCCCTGACCGACTCGTTCTTCATGACCCAGAGATCCCAGTTCGCCCCCACCGCGAGCCGCTCGTCCATATAGGCGTTGAACGCCTCGCGCACGCTGTCGGCCAGGGCGCAGTACGAGCCGCTGTTGAGATAAGTCTTGCGCCCGAGGACGGGGAATCTGCGCCGCAGCGCATCGAAGTCGACCCGCATTTTCAGGCTCTCCGGGTTGCCTGCGACTTGACGGTGGCGCTGCGCAGCCGCCCCCGCTGCACGAAGTACGCGAGCGATATCAGCGCGAGCCAAGGCACGCCGTAAAGCCAGGAGACATCGAGATGGCTGTCGAGCCCCATGGTGATGAGCACGGCGGCCAGGATTGCGAGCCCTGCATACTGCATCCACGGAAAAAACGGCATCCGTACCGGCAACGTGGCGGCCGCATGGCGGCGGCGAAAGCTCAGGTGGCTCGCGAGGATGAACATCCACACGATGATCATGGCGAAAAGCGCCACTCCGAACAGGTCCGCGTAGGCATCGGGCGTGAAGAACGAGGCGCCGGCGGCAATGAGCACGAACACCCCCGAGGCGAGGATGGCCGCCACGGGGCTTCCCCTGTTGCTGAGGATGCCGAGGGCTCGCGGCGCATGATCGTCGCGGGAGAGCGAGAAGAGCATGCGCGAGCACAGGTAGACGTCGGTATTCATGCTCGAGAGCGCCGCGCTCACCACCACGAAATTCATGATTCCGGCGGCATCTCGGATGCCGGAGTGCTGCAGCACCGTGACGAACGGGCTGCGCGCCACGACGGTCGCGCCGGTCGCCGTCCACGGAGCGATCGTGACGATGACCGCGATGGCGAGGACATAGAAGAGAAAGAGGCGCAGCAGCATCGTGCGCAATGCCGCCGGAATCGCCACCTCGGGATTTTGGGTCTCACCGGAGGTGACCGCAATCACCTCGATACCGATGAAGGAGAAGATACCGACCGTGACGGCCATCCACAGTCCCGCCACGCCCTTGGGCAGGAATCCGCCCGGCAACCCGGTGAGATTGTGCAGACCGACGGCGGGACGGCCGATGCCGACGATGACAGCGATCCCAAGAATGATGAAAACGATGATCGCCGCCACCTTGATGAGGGCGAGCCACGACTCGACGGTGCCGAAGTTGGCCACCGAGCGGGTATTCAAGTAAAGCAACATCAGGCAGAAGCCGAGCGCCCAGGCCCACACCGGCACCTGGGGGAACCAGTACTGCATGTAAAGTCCCAGGGCAACCGACTCGCCGCCGACGGCAATGACCTCCGAGATCCAGTAGGTGTAACGCACCACGAAGCCGGCCCAGGGATTGAGATACATCTCCGCGTAAACCCCGAAGGCGCCGGCGGTGGGGTGCACGACCGCCATCTCGGAGAGGCTGAACACCATCACCAGCGCCACGAATGCGGCGAGCGCGTAGCTCACGATGACCGCGGGGCCGGCAAAGCCCACCGCAAGGCTGCTGCCCATGAACAGGCCCGTGCCGATCGCACCGCCCAAGCCGATCATCACGACCTGTGCCTTACCGAGCCCGCGCCTCAGGCCGCTTTCCCGCTCGCCCGAATTGTCACTGATCACGCTTTGCAAGGTCCCTCGGGTGCCGGTCGATGGCGAGCGGCGCCGCTGGCGGCGGCGGCCTCAATCGTAGTAGGCAATGCTGGGATTGTCCCCGGGGCAGATTACCCCAACGACGAACATGCCGTCGGCCGAGGTCGCCTCGAGGGAGTGCAGCTGCTTGCGCGGCAGGAAGATCGCCTCGCCCGCCTGCACCCTCGCCTTGCATTCCTCGGTCCAGATGCACCCCTCGCCGGAGAGTACGATGAGGGCTTCCTCGTAGAGATGCCGGTGGGGCGCGGCCTTCGAGCGCGGAATGTGTCCGATGAACTGCGTGATGATGCGCGATCCGATGCGCTTATCCACGAGGATCTGGAAGTAGCGTGGTCCCATGAGCGTACGCTGCCGGGGATCCACCGAGACCACTCGCTCCGGGAAGCCGGCGTCGAAGTTATCCGGCATGACCTCAGGCCACTCGAGGGCGCCCGCCGGCGAGGCGAGCGCGAACACGCGCAGGGGCTCCTCACCCGCCGGAACGAGCTGCAGGGCTTCACCCGGCCGGACGTACACGCCATCGAGGGGCTTCACCTCGAATGATCGACCCGAGATAACCGCTCGCCCGCTGCCGGCCACGACGAAGAGGATCGTATCGCGCCCGCCCAGGGACATGAGCGGCGAGGCGCCGGCCTGCGCCTCGAGGAGAACTTGTGTCTGGAAGCGTGCACCGAGCTCGGGAGTCACGAGATAACGGTACCGCAGGTGCTCGCGCGCAACTGCGGATGCAAGCGCAGGCGAGACGACATAACAGCCGCCGTTCAACCACCGCCGCGGGCCGTCCTGCTCGGTGACGGGCCGAATGCGGCGGTTGGCGGGGCTCTGCGGGTCATCGAGCGGTGAGCCGCCCGGAAGATTGCTGTGGGCGCCATCGCAGAACGGCGCATCACCGCTTTGTTTGCAGCCGCAGAGCAGCACCTCCTCGCTACAGGAAGCGACGATCTTGCGCGGCGTCAATCCGGTGCCCTGGTGGGAGCCATCGCAAAACGGCTGGGTGGCGGAGCGCCCGCAGGCGCACCAGAAGTAGGTGCGTCCGCTCTCCAGCCTGACCAGACAGGGCTTGGGCTGCGCGACGAGCGGTACGGACATCTCTATGAGCTCTCCACGGCGTCCATCAACGCGGCGGCATACTGATCCGAGGCGCGGGTGGGCTGCCGGGCGACCACGACGCAGTGTCCTGCGGCAGGCCCGACCGCTGCAACCCGGCGTTGAAGCGCGCCAGCTCGTGGCTGCTGATCCGCGCGCCGTCGGCGCGGATCACGGCCCAGCGCCTCGTAAGATCCTGCGCCTGCGCTTCGGCGGCCGCGGTCACCGGCGGCTCCTGGTCCACGATGGAAATCAGATTGAGCACGGGCGTGCTGAGCAGCCGGCTCGGGAAGGAGACGTAATCCTCAACGCCATTGGGTAGCGGCGGCTGCGGAACTTGATCTTCCCAGCGGGCGATTCGCGTGATGAGCGCACGACCCGAGCGCTCGATCGCGCCGGCGTCGCGCGTTCCAGCCGCCTGCCGCATCAGCGCCTGCGCCCGTTGCGCGATGGCGCGCATGTCGTTCGTCAAGCGGTGAATGTCATCGACCATGGCGCGCAGGCGCGCGAGCAGCTGCTGCTGCGAGGCCCATTCACCGGCCGTGACCGGCCGATGGCGCGGGTCGTCGAGCACATCGAGAGATCGAGTCTGAGATTGACCTGCGTAGCTCAAACGCACGGTGTAAACACCGGGAGCGACCCTGTAGGGCACCTGGCTTACGAAGCGGATCGTATCGGCCACGGGCGTGTAAGGACCGACGCGCAGATCCCAGACGTACGCATTCATGCCGGCCTTGGCGGGAAGCGGCGGCGCCGGCGGCAGCTTCATGACGCCCTTCACGAGGCTGCGGGCCTCGCGCCTGACGCGCTCGCTCGTGAACCTGCGGATGAGGTGCCCGCCGCTGTCCAGGATCTCGAGCGCGAGCGGGTTGGAGTGATTGGGGAGCGCGGCCGGGAGCTCGTAGCGGATGATGGCGCCGGCGGGCGGATTGGCCCCGAGACTCGGCATGCCGTAGCCGCGATCGAGGAGATAGGCGGGGCGAGGCTCGAACAGCCAGGCGCCGGCGTTGACCACCAGGACTCGTTGAGCGGCGAGCTGCTCGAGCGAGCTCAGGTCATCGAGGATCCAGAAAGCACGGCCCTGGGTCGAGGCGATGAGATCGCCGTCGTGGATCTTCAGGTCGGTGACCGGCACCCTGGGAAAGTTGAGTTGGAACCGCTGCCAGCGCGCGCCATCATCGAAGGAGATGAACATGCCGTTCTCGGTACCGGCATAGAGGAGCCCCGCCTGGGACGGGTCTTCGCGCACCACGCGAACGAACACGCCGGGAGGCAGGCCGGCGGCGATGCTGCGCCAGCTCCGGCCATAGTCCTGCGTGCGATAGAGCATCGGGGAGAAATCGCCGAACTTGTAGCGGGTCACCGCAAGATACGCCCTGGCAGGATCGTGCGGCGAAGGCTCGATGGACTCGACCTGCGCAGCTTCCATCCCCCGCGGGGTGACATCCGCCCAGTGCGCGCCGTCGTCCCGTGTCAGGTGCACCAGGCCATCATCGGAGCCCACCCATAGGGTACCGGCCGCGAGCGGCGATTCGGCGATGGTCGTGATGGTGTCATAGGTCTCGCCGCCCGCCCCTTCGATGCTGATGGGACCGCCATCGGTACCTTCCTTCGCCGGTTGATCGCGGGTCAGATCGGGACTGATCACCTTCCAGTGGGTGCCGCGATCGGTGGATTTAAAGACGACCTGGGCACCATAGTAGATCGCCTTCGGATCGTGCGACGAGACGATGAGCGGTGCGGTCCAGTTCGAGCGATATTGCAACTCGCGGGGCGGTCGAAACGCGGCGAAGTAGTCGTAGGGCGAGATCTGGCGCACTTCGCCGTCCGCGGCATCGTATTCGGTGACGTCCCCGAGAATACCCGTGGCATAGACGAGGGAGGGATCGCGCACATTCGCGCCGACCCATGCGCTCTCGCCGCCCCCGACGTCGTGCCAGTCCTGTCGTCCGATGCCCTGGTGCGAGGTGCTGCTCGCAATGGCCATCGTTCCCCAGTCCTGCTGGCCGCCATAGATCCAGTAGGGAAACCGATCATCGGCGAATACCCGGTAGAACTGCCCCGTGGGTTGGTTGAGGTTGCTCGACCAGCTCTCACCACCGTCGAGCGTGACGATGCCTCCGCCGTCGTTGCCCTCCACCATGATCCTGTCGTTGCGCGGATCGATCCAGAGGTCGTGATTGTCGCCATGGGGCGTGCGCACCTCGCGGAAGCTCGTGCCGCCGTCGGTGGATCTCACCATCGAGCTCGCGAGCACGTAGACGGTGTCCTCGCGCTGCGGATCGGCGTAGATTCGTGTGTAGTACCAGCCGCGATCGCGGATGCCGGGATCGCGATTACATCGCCGCCAGGTTCGCCCGGCGTCATCGGAGCGGAACACTCCGCCATGGACCGCCTCGATCATGGCGTAGACCCGATCGGGGTCGACGGGAGATACCGAAACACCGGTGTTACCCATCAGAGCGGGCAACCCCTGACGCAGGCGATGCCAGGTATCGCCGCCGTCGGTCGACTTCCACAGGCCGCTGCCGGGGCCGCCGCTACGGATATCCCACGGCCGACGCCGATGGTCCCAGAGTGCCGCGTAGAGGATTCGCGGATCCTTGGGATCGATGCTCAGATCGTGCGCGCCCGTCGTCGGATTGACGAACAGCACCCGGCTCCACGTGTTACCGCCATCACGAGAGCGATAAACGCCGCGCTCGCGGCTCGGCACCCAGGGGTCGCCCTGCGCGGCGACATAGACGATGTCAGGATTCTCGGGATCGACGACGATGGCGGCGATCTGCAGCGTATTGGCAAGACCGACATGCGTCCAGCTCTTGCCGGCGTTCGTTGACTTGTAGACACCGTCGCCCGGAGAGGTCGTCTGATTGCGAATGGATGCTTCCCCGGTTCCGACGTAGAGCACGTTGGGATCGGAGGGCGCGACCGCGATCGCCCCGATCCCGCCGACATCGAAGAAGCCGTCGGAAATGTTGTGCCAGGAAGTACCCGCATCGATCGTCTTCCAGACACCGCCGCCGGAGCTGCCGATATAGAAGGTCGCCGGCTGATCCGGCACGCCCGCCACGGCCGTGGTCCGCCCCGCCCGGAAGGGCCCGATGTTGCGCCACGCGAGCGCCTGGTAGAGCGCAGGGTCGATCGCGGTTGGATGGCCCGCGGCGACTGCCGTCGCCGCCAGGAGCGCCGACGCCCCGGCCGCCGCGCACAAGAGCGCCTGAAACCCTCGATTCATGCAGACCCCACGCCGGTCAGGTTGTTGATATCGAGACGGATCGCCGCGGGTCGAGGTCGGCGCCGGCGGCGAGCACGGCCAGCTCCTGCGCGAGCGCCTTGCCCTCCTCGTCGGCGAGCGCAGCCTCGTGCAGCCTGGCCATCACCGCCGCCCCATCGGCACGGGCGGCGAGCGTATCGAGCTGCGAGGTCAGGGTCGAGAAGCTCTTCCATCCCCGCTCGTGCGTCTCACCGTATCCCTTGATGAGGCGTTGCGCCCGCGCCAGCTCCACCGCCAACTCATAGCGCACCGACGCCAGCCGCTCGATGCGGCCCAGCCATTCCTCGATGCGGGCGTTCTCCTCACGGTAGCGCAGAGTGCCCCGCCGCCAGCGCTTCATCCCGGCAAGGATGTAGAGCAGCAGAAAGGCGCCGATGGTGCCGGTTCGGACTTGCTTGCCGCCGGTCCAACGGCCGAGCACGCGGGCGGCGCGTTGCGAGCGCAGCACCCGGGCACCGAGCGCCGCCGGCAGGGTCCCGGCGATCTCCGCGACACGGGGTTTCATGAACTCGGTGATGCCGAAGAGCTGGCCGGGCTCGGCGCGGATCTCCGCGCGCACCCGCGCGAACCGGGCTGCGCGAGTCTTCAGGTCCGCGACGCGGATCGTGTCCTCGAACGTCATCCAAAGCGCAAGACTCCTGGCAACCGCGGCGGTGAGTGACCGCTCGTTGCCGCCCGCACCGTCAGCGGCACCCTCGAGCGTGCCGATGCGCTCCAGACGAGTGAGATACAGAGCCGCGTAGGCCGGGTCCTGATAGTCGATCGCCCGGCGCACGCCCTCGAGCGCCAACGGTCGCGCCCCTTGCGGCAGCCGCCGCACGCGCTCGAGCAGCGGCTGCAGGCTCGGCGAGCGAGCCTGTGTGGGGATGGCAACGGAATGCTCCGGTGCCTCACCTGCCGTGAGCTCGGTAGCGACGGCCTCACCCCTTGCCGCCCGCCGGGAGGCATCGGCGAAGGCCGCGAGATTCGTGGCAACCGAAATGCCGCTCCTCTCGATCGCCGCCTCGAAAGCCTGCCGCGCGAACGGCAACACGCCGCTGCCGCAGATTGCGCCGAGCAGCACGGAGCTGATGACACTGTGATGCTGCGCCGCGACGGCCTCCATGTCGAAGAGGATGAGCCGCCTGGCGTGGCTTCGCGCGAGCTCGATGAGGCCGGCGGCATTTGCGGCGCCCTCGCCCATCGCGATCTTCTCGTAGATGGAGTAAGACCGATGGGTGGAGGCGATGAGCGTCGTCTTCTGCGGATCCACGAGCCCACGCTGGATCGTCCGGCCCGCCTCCGCCAGCTCCGAGGCGACGACGCAATCGACATCGCCCGGCACGGGCATCAGCGCCATGATCGGCTCGCGGCCGAGCCGCTGCGCCTCGGCGCGCGGGAAGAATTCCAGGTAATAAATCGTCGCTCCGGTTCGCTGCGCGACACCGGGAACTGACGTCGACTGCACCAGATAGCCTTCCGCCTCGGCGATCCCGATGAGCCATTCCGTGAGCACCCCACCGCCCTGGCCACCGAGCGCCGCGACACAAAGCTTGATCGGCCGTTGCATCATAGGGCGTAGCGCAGGCGCTTGCGGTCCCCGCGCCGCTGCAGCGCGCCGATCACGGCGGCGCGCAGGCGAGCCAACGCCCGATCCCACCATGAGGGATTGTAGAGAAGCTCCGCCCGATAGAACGAAGGACAGAGCACCGCGGCATGGGCGACTTCGCCGCACACGCCACAGCCGACACAACTGTTGTCCACATGAGCGACCGGGTCGGTGCGCAGCGGGTCGGGATTGCTCTTCACCGTCAGGGACGGGCAGCCGGAGAGGCGGATGCAGGAGTGATCGCCCGTACAGGTATCGGGATCAACGCCAAAACGCTCGCGAACCACGCGCTTGCCCTCGCCGATCGCCCGCTTCATCAGGGGGCGGACCCGCCGCTGGCGGTTGAGCTGACACTCCCCCTCCGCGACGATGACCTTCGGCCCGCGCAGCGGCGTCGTCAGTGCCTCGCGCAGCAGCTTCAGAGTCCCCTCCATGTCGTAGGTACGAGTATGCCGCACCCACTCGACACCCACGCCGCGTACGGCGTCGGCGATCGAGTTGTTCCCCTGCCGGTGCGCGCTCGGGGAGCGTGAGGAGGGAATGTCCTGCCCACCCGTGGCCGCGGAGTAGTTGTTGTCTATGATCACGGTGAGACCATCGTGCCGGTTGAATACGGCATTGCCGATGCCGCTCGTGAGTCCGTTGTGCCAGAACCCGCCATCGCCCATCACCGCGACCGGACGGCGGCCATCGCTCGTGTGAAAAGCCGACGCGCCCGCCGCTCCCAGTCCGTAGCCCATGATGCTGTTGCCCATGTCGAAAGGCGGCAGCGTCGCGAAGGAGTGGCAGCCGATATCCGCGCTGATGTGCAGCGGCCCGATCTCGCGCTGCAGCAGCTTCATGGCGGCGAAGAATGGGCGCTCGGGGCAGCCGGTGCAAAGACCCGAGGGGCGCGGCGGAACCAGTGTCGCAAGCTGCGCCGCGGGCACGAGCGGCACTTCTCGGACCGGGCCGCCGGCTCTGTGGCGGCGAAGCTCCGGAGCCCACTGGTCGATGAACTCCCGAATGCCTTGGCGCAGAACATCGACGGTATATTCCCCGTGCATGGGCAGCACGCCCTTGCCGAGAAGCGGCGTCTGGACATCGCGCTTGCGCAGGATCTGACTCGCCGCCTGCTCGATGAACTCCGGCTGGCCCTCCTCCACCACCAGCACGGCCCGCTTGCCCGCGCAGAAACGAGCCCATTCCTCCGGCACAAGCGGATAGGTGGCGTTGAGGACGTAGAGAGGGATGCGGCTCGTCCCGAAGCTATCGGCGCAATCGAGCAGCTCCAGGGCGCGCAGCACATTGTTGTAGAGGCCGCCCTGCAGCACGATCCCGAGCTCGCCCGCATCACCGTCGCAGAAATCGTTCAGCCTCTGCTCGGTGACGAAGCGGACGGCGGCGGGAAAGCGCTGCTCGATCTTCTCGCGCTCCTGCGCGTAGGTGGAGGGCGGCAGAATGATCCTGCCGTAGTCCCGCGAGGGCGATCGCAATGCGTCCGACGCGGAGAACGGCGGCCGCCGGTTGTCCTTCGCCGTGAAGCGCCCGTACACATGGCAGGCGCGGATGCGAAGCATCAACATGACCGGCGAGTGGCTCGCCTCGGAGAGCTCGAACCCCTGCTCCACGGCCCGTACGATCTCGGGCAGATGCGGCCTCGGATCAAGGAGCCACATCTGCGACTTCATGGCGAAGGCGTGGGTGCGCTCCTGCATGATGCTCGCGCCTTCCCCGTAATCCTCACCCACGATGATGAGTGCGCCCCCCATCACTCCCGCGGACGCCAGATTGGCGAGCGCATCGGAGGCGACGTTGGTACCGACCGTGGACTTCCAGGTGACTGCGCCGCGCAACGGATAGTTGATGGAGGCCGCAAGCATGGCCGCGGCCGTGGCTTCGGAGGCGCTGGCCTCGAAGTGCACACCGAGCTCGGTCAGAATCTGCTCGGCGTCGGAAAGGACGTCCATCAGGTGCGAGATCGGCGCTCCCTGGTAGCCGCCGACATAGCCCACCCCCGACTGCAGCAGCGCCTTGGTTACGGCGAGGATGCCCTCGCCGCGGAATTCCGCGCCGGCGCCGAGCCGCAGCGACTGGACCTCTTTGGCGAAGGAGCGCTCGGCCATGAGTCTTTGTATATTAGCGGTGCTTACGCGGGAACGAGCGCCAGCACGCGCAGCGGACTCCCCGAGCCGTTGACGATCTTGAGCGGGGGCGCTATCACGACGGCGCCGGTGGGCGGCAGCTGATCGAGATTGATGAGGCTCGCGAGGCCAAAGCGGTTCGAGCCGTGCATCAGCGTATGGCAGGGGAACATCGGCTCGAAGGTCGCCGCCTGCCCGGCATCGGTGCCGACCGTCTCCACCCCGACGCCGAGAATGTCGCGCTCACGCGCGAGGAACGGAACACACTGGGGATGGAAGCCCGGGGTATGCGGCCCGTCCTTGCCGATGTTGAGAAATTCCTTCGCCGTGCGGCGCTTCGACCAGTCGGTGCGGATGAGCACCCAGGCATGCGCGGGAATGCGACCGTGCTGGCGCTCCCAGTCCTCGACCACCGCTTGGGTGAGCAGGAAATCCGCGTTCTCGGCTACCGGTCGCGATACGTCGATGACGCAGGCCGGCCCGATGAACCGGTCGACCGGAATGTTGTGGGTGGCGTTGTTCGGATAGTCCTTGCCGGTCACCCAGTGCACCGGGGCATCGAAGTGAGTTCCGGTATGCTCCCCGCAGGCGATATTGTTCCAGTACCACGCGGGCCCGCGCTCATCGTAGTGGGAGATCTCCTCGAGCGCGAAGGACTTCGACGGCGCGAACTGCGGCGGCAATTGGATCGTGGGTGTCGCGGGCTCCAAGGGCACCGTGAGATCGACCACGCGGATGCCGCCGCCGACGATGCCTTGGACCAGCCGGGCGAGGATCTCGGGCTGCGAGGCGCCGGCCGCTGTGCTGCTCATGGTCTCAATCCCCCCGGTGGGCCGCATGCAGGATGATGCTGATACTTGACATCTCAAGTATATCGCAATATAACACAGCCCCGATGCAAGCGATACAGGCTTAAGGGCGCGCCGCGATGAAGCGAATCGTCTGCCTCGGCGGCGGCCCGGCGGGTCTTTACACCGCGATCCTCCTGCGTAAGGCCCTTCCCGCCGCCCGCATCGAGGTTTACGAGCGCAACCGGCCGGATGACACCTTTGGCTGGGGCGTCGTCTTTTCGGACCAGACGCTGGAGAATTTCCGCGCCGCGGATGGGCGCTCGCATGCCGCCCTCGTCGGTAACTTCCACCATTGGGACGACATCGACATCCACTTTGCCGGCCGGCGCTTCGTGAGCGGCGGTCACGGGTTCTGCGGCATCAGCCGCAAGCACCTGCTGCGCATTCTGCAGGAGCGCGCCGCGGAGCTCGGAGTCCGGCAGCACTTCGAGCGCGAGATGGCCTCGGAAGCCGGACTCGAGGATGCGGACCTCATCGTCGCCGCGGACGGCGCGAACAGCAAGACCCGCGAGCGGCACCAGGCCATCATCGAACCGCAGCTCGACCGCCGCCAGTGCCTGTACATCTGGCTGGGGACCACCCGGACCTTCAAGGCATTCACCTTTGCCTTCGAGCGCACCGAGCACGGCTGGTTTCAGATCCATGCTTACCAGTTCAGCCGCGACCTCTCCACCGTCATCGTCGAGACGCGGGAGGAGACCTGGAAAGCGCACGGCCTCGACCGGCTCGACACGGCAGGCTCGATCGCCTTCTGCGAGCAGCTCTTCGGCCGCTATCTCGATGGGCACGCGCTGAAGAGCAACGCCAATCACCTGCGCGGCTCGGCCTGGCTCAATTTCAATCGCGTCCATTGCCCGCGCTGGCACGACGGCAAGGTGGTGCTGATCGGCGATGCCGCTCACACGGCGCACTTCTCGATCGGCTCCGGCACCAAGCTCGCGATGGAGGATGCGATCTCCCTGACCCACCACGTTGCGGGCAGCTCGCCTCTCGAGGCCGCGCTCGTGGCCTATCATGCGGAGCGCAGCCTCGAGGTGTTGAAGCTCCAGAGCGCGGCCCGCAACCGCATGGAGTGGTTCGAGAACGTCGAGCGCTATACTCATCTGCCGCCGGAGCAGTTCGCCTACAGTCTCCTCACCGGAAGCCAGCGCATCGGGCATGAGAACCTGAAGCTTCGGGACGCGGGTTTCGTCGCGAGCTACGAGGGCTGGCTCGCGCATCGCAATGGCGTGGGCGAGGCGCGGCCGCCGATGTTCCTGCCGTTCAGCCTTCGCGGACTCACCCTCGCCAACCGCGTCGTGGTGTCTCCGATGGCACAATACTGCGCGACGGACGGAATGCCGGATGACTGGCACCTCGTGCATTACGGTCACCGGGCGCTCGGCGGCGCCGGACTCCTCTACACGGAGATGACCTGCGTCTCTCCCGAAGGCCGCATCTCTCCCGGATGCACCGGACTCTGGAACGAGGCGCAGCGCGACGCCTGGCGCCGGATCGTGGAGTTCGTCCACTCACGGACTCCCGCGAAGTTCTGTTTGCAGCTCGGACACTCCGGTCGCAAGGGCTCGACCCAGCTCGGCTGGGAGAAGATGGATCATCCGCTTGCCGCAGGCAACTGGCCGATCCTCGCCCCCTCGCCGCTTCCCTATGTGCCCGGCATCAGTCAGACCCCGATCGAGATGACCCGGCAGCAGATGCGCGAGGTCACATCGCAATTCGTGCGCGCCGCGCGGCTGGGACTCGAGGCCGGCTTCGACATGCTGGAGCTGCACATGGCCCATGGCTACCTCCTCGCCTCCTTCCTCTCGCCGCTCACCAACCGCCGTGACGATGAGTTCGGCGGCGAGGTTCACGCTCGCCTGCGCTTCCCACTCGAGGTTCTGACCGCCGTGCGCGCCGAGTGGCCCGCGGACAAGCCGCTCTCGGTGCGCATTTCCGCGACCGACTGGGCCGAAGGCGGTCTTCCCGAAGCGGATCTGCTCCTCATCGTCCGCGCCTTCCGCGATACGGGGGTCGATCTCATCGATGTCTCCACCGGCCAGACCGTGCCCTGGCAGAAACCGGTATATGGCCGCATGTGGCAGACACCCTTCGCCGATGAGGTCCGCAACGAGATCGGTATCGCGACCATGGCGGTCGGCAATATCTACGAGGCGGATCACGTCAACTCGATCATCGCCTCCGGTCGCGCCGACCTCTGCGCCCTCGCGCGTCCGCATCTCGCCAACCCGGCCTGGACGCTCGAGGCCGCCGCGCGCCTCGGCTACGGCGCGCAATGGTGGCCGAAGCAATACCTCTCGGGCCGCCAGCAGCTCGAGCGCAACCTGCAACGCGCCGCGCAAATGCAGGCGAGCTCTGCGGCCCCCAAACCAGTTAGCGAAATCAATGACTGAGAGCACTGCGACACTTTCGGGCCGGCACGCGCTCGTCACGGGCGCAAGCCGCGGCATCGGCGCCAACATCGCCGCGGCGCTGGCCGCCGACGGTGCGAAGGTGTCGCTGATCGGACGGGACGCGGCACGGTTGGCGGATATCTGCGCGCAGCTCGGGGGGGCGGATCGCGCCGTGCCGATCATCGCGGACGTCACCCAAGGGGACTCGGTTCGGGCAGCCTTCGCCGCGGCGCGGCGGCAGCTCGGTCCGGTGCATATCCTGGTGAACAACGCCGGCCAGGCGGTGAGCGCGAAATTCACCGAGGTCGATGAAGCCCTGTGGAACAGAATCATCGGCGTGAATCTGACCGGCACCTATCTTTGCACGCGGGAAGCCGTTCCCGACATGCTGCAGGGCGGATTCGGCAGGATCGTCAACATTGCGAGCGTCGCCGGCCTGAGAGGCGCGCCTTACATCTCGGTCTATGCGACATCGAAGCACGCCGTCATCGGGCTCACGCGCTCGCTCGCGCTGGAATATGCGACGCGGAACATCACGGTGAACGCGGTATGCCCCGGCTACACCGACACCGACATGGTGAAGCAGGCAATCGGTAACATCATGAGGAAGACCGGCCGCAGCGAGAGCGAAGCGCTCGCCACCCTCACCGCCACCAACCCGCAGCGGCGCCTCATCGCGCCCGCCGAGGTCAGCAATGCCGTGCTCTGGCTCTGCCGCCCGGGGACCGAGAGCGTTACCGGCCAGAGCATCGTGATCGGCGGCGGGGAAGCGAGCTGATGCCGGCCTCACTCGACGCGGAGACGCGCGTCCACGACGATCATCATGTGTCACTGCGCCTGTGGCTGCGGCTTCTCTCCTGCACCAACCAGATCGAGAGCCGGGTCCGCCAGAACCTGCAATCGAGCTTCGACACGACGCTGCCGCGCTTCGATCTGATGGCGCAGCTCGAGCGCGCCCCGCAGGGCCTGAAGATGAGCGAGCTCTCCCAGCGCATGATGGTGACCGGCGGCAACGTCACCGGCATCACCGACGGCCTGGAGAAGGAGGGCCTCGTCGTACGGGAGGTCGACTGCGCCGATCGTCGCATCTATCGCGTCAAGCTCACCGCCGAGGGTGAGCGCCAGTTCCGGCGCATGGCCGCCGAGCACGAGAGGTGGGTCGTCGACCTCTTCGGTGCCCTCCCGCCGCGACAGAAAAAGCAGCTGATGGAGCTCCTGGGTGAGCTCAAAGAGCATCTGTCGGCTCTCAACGGCGCCTGAGCGAGACATAGCCATGACCGCAAAGCCGAAATTCGATCCCGAGACCTACGCGCCGCAACACCTCAAGTGGCGCTTGCAGGAGCGGCTCGCCGTGGTGACGCTCGACCGTCCGGAACGCAAGAACCCGCTGACGTTCGATTCTTACGCGGAGCTGCGCGATCTCTTCCTCGCCCTGACCGCGGCACCGGCCGTTCGCGCCCTCGTCATCACCGGCGCCGGAGGCAATTTCTGCTCCGGCGGCGACGTGCATGAGATCATCGGGCCGCTGACGCGGCGCAGTGCGCACGGGCTGCTCGAGTTCACGCGCATGACGGGCGATGTCGTGAAGGCGATGCGCGCCTGCCCGCAGCCGATCGTCGCGGCGGTGGATGGAGTTTGCGCCGGCGCCGGCGCCATTCTCGCCATGGCGTCAGATTTTCGGCTCGGTACGCCGCGCGCCAGCACAGCGTTCCTCTTCACCCGTGTGGGTCTTGCGGGATGCGACATGGGGGCGTGCTCGATCCTTCCCCGGATCATCGGCCAGGGACGCGCCTCGGAGCTCCTTTACACCGGCCGCTCGATGTCCGCGGAGGAAGGGCTCGCCTGGGGCTTCTTCAATCGGCTCACCGCCCCGGACTGCGTGTTGCCCGAGGCGATCTCCCTCGCCGCGCAAATCGCTCAGGGCCCGACGTTTGCGCATGCGATGACCAAGAGGATGTTGCACGCCGAGTGGCATCTGGCCGTTGACGCGGCCATCGATGCCGAGGCCGAAGCGCAGGCCATCTGCATGCAGACCGAGGACTTCCGCCGCGCCTACCGCGCCTTCCTGGCGAAGCAGGCACCGCGGTTCGAGGGAGATTGACCCTTGGCGTCATCGCACAGCTTCCTCGACTGGCCATTCTTCGCCGACAGCCATCGCGAGCTCGCGCGCCGCTTGCGCGCATGGGCGGCCGCGCGCTTTATCGGCCCGGCGCCGGCCGAGGATCGCGAATCCGTCGATACGGCCTGTCGGCAACTCGTGCGCGACCTCGGGCAGGCGGGTTGGAGCCGATACTGCGCGCCGGCGGCGGGGACGGTCGCCGCGGCGGGGCGCAGCGGCCCGCCCGGCGCCGTTGAGGCCGCACGTGTCGACTTCGATGTGCGCGCCCTGGCGCTGATCCGCGAGACGCTCGCCCGATGCGATGCGCTCGCCGACTTCGCATTCGCCATGCAGGGCCTCGGGAGCGGGGCGATCTCACTCGCCGGCTCGCTCGGGCTGCAGGCACGTTATCTTCCGCGCGTGGCCGCCGGAGAGGCCATTGCAGCCTTCGCACTGTCGGAGCCCGATGCCGGCTCCGATGTGGCGGCGATTCGCTGTCGCGCCACTCGCGTTGCCGATGGGTACACGCTCGAGGGCGAGAAGACCTGGATCTCGAACGGCGGGATTGCGGACTTCTACTGCGTATTCGCACGCACGAGTGAACCTGAGAGGCGTCCCGATGGCAGCACCAGCGCGGACGGAATCAGCGCCTTCGTCGTGGATGCGGCAACAGCCGGGCTGTCGATCGCGCGGCGCATCGACACGATCGCGCCGCATCCCCTCGCGACCCTCGCTTTCCGCGGCTGTCGCGTGCCGCTTACGCAGCGGCTTGGCGCCGAAGGCGAGGGTTTCAAGATCGCCATGCGCACGCTCGATGTCTTCCGAACCTCGGTGGCCGCCGCGGCCGTCGGATTCGCGCAGCGCGCGCTCGATGAAGCGCTCGAGCATGCGGCGCGGCGCAGCCTCTTCGGCCGGTCGCTCGCGGACTTCCAGCTCACCCAGGCGGCGCTCGCCGAGATGGCGACCGGTATCGATGCGGCGCGGCTTCTCACCTATCGTGCGGCCTGGCTGCGCGACCGCGGCGAGCGCGCGACGCGGGAAGTCGCCATGGCGAAGATGACGGCCACCGAGACCGCGCAGCAGGTCATCGATCGCGCCGTGCAGTTGTTCGGCGGCCGCGGGGTCGCGCGCGGGGAAGTGGTCGAGCGTCTGTACCGCGACATTCGCGCGCTGCGCATCTACGAAGGAGCCACTGAAGTGCAGAAGCTGATCATCGGGCGCGATCTCACCGAGCGCGCCTCGGAGAAGCGAAATTGAGCCTGTCAGGAACCCTGCAGCCCAAGGGCTGGCCGCGTCCGTCGGGCTACAGCAACGGCGTGCTCGCGCAGGGTCGTCAGGTCTTCATCGCCGGCCAGGTGGGCTGGAACCCGCTCAGCGGCCAGTTCGAGAGCGCGGATCTCGTCGAGCAGGTGACCCAGGCCCTGAGGAACGTGCTCGCGGTGCTCGCCCAGGCGGGCGGACGGCCGGAGCATATCGCGCGGATGACCTGGTATCTCACGAGCCGCGCCGAGTACCTCGCCCACCTCGAGCAGATCGGCGCGGCCTATCGCGAGGTGATGGGCAAGCACTTCCCGGCGATGACGGCCGTCGAGGTGACCGCGCTCATCGAGGCGGCGGCCAAAGTCGAAATTGAGGCCACGGCGGTGATCCCTTAATCTAAGGCGCTGGATCCGAGCTCCTGCCATGCCCCTGAACCCACTCGATCTCTATGACATCGCCAGTGCCCTCACCGAAGAGGAGCGCATGGTGCAGGAGTCCGTCGCGCGGCTCGTCGACGAGAGAGTGCTGCCTATCATTCAGAAGTGCTTCGAGGAGCATCACTTCCCGAGGGAGCTCGTTCCCGAGCTGGCGGCGCTCGGCCTTCTCGGCTCATCACTTAAGGGCTACGGTTGCGCGGGACTGAATGCGATCAGTTATGGCCTCATCTGTCAGGAGCTCGAGCGTGGAGACTCCGGCATCCGCAGCTTCGTCTCCGTGCAGTCCTCGCTCTGCATGTACCCGATCCATGCCTATGGGTCGGAAGAGCAAAAGGAAAAATACCTCCCCGGCATGGCGCGCGGGGAGCTCATCGGCTGCTTCGGGCTCACCGAGTCGCACGGCGGCTCCGACCCGGCCAACATGAAGACCCATGCCAAGCGGCGCGGGCGCGACTGGGTGCTGAATGGCTCTAAGATGTGGATCACCAACGGCGCCATCGCCGATCTCGCCGTCATCTGGGCGATGACCGAGGAGGGAATCCGCGGCTTCATCGTCGAGAAAGGCACTGCGGGCTTCGCGGCGCCGCAGATCGAGCGGAAATTCTCTCTGCGAGCCTCGATCACCTCGGCGTTGTTCTTCGACAACGTGCTCGTCCCGGAAGGCAATGTGCTGCCCGATGTCTTGGGGCTCAAGGGCCCCCTCTCCTGCCTCACGCAGGCCCGCTACGGGATCGCCTGGGGCGTGATCGGCGCGGCCCAAGCCTGTTTCGCGCAGCTTTTGGATTACTCGAAGACACGCGTCCTCTTCGCACGGCCTCTGGCGCAGAACCAGGCCATTCAGATCCGCCTGGCCAACATGGCCCGCCGCATCACGACGGCACAGCTGCTCGCGCTGCAACTCGGCCGGCTCAAGGATCAGGGCCGGATGCAGCCGCCCCAGATCTCACTCGCCAAATGGAACAACTGCCGCATGGCGCTCGATATCGCGCGTGACTGCCGCGACATGCTGGGCGGCGCCGGCATCAGTGCCGAGTACGTTCCCATCCGCCACATGCTGAACCTCGAGAGCGTCATCACCTACGAGGGCACGGAGACCATCCACCAGCTCACGCTCGGCCGCGAGCTGACGGGTCTCAACGCCTTCTGAGCCGAGGGGAGCTTCGAGCCCCTGCGGCACCGTCACGAGGCGGATACGGCGGCGCGAAGCCTCGCAAGGTCATCGTGACGGGTAGCGATGTCACGCCGATCCGCAGCTACCCGCAGGTCGCGAAGCACCTCGAGCGAGCGCAGCAGAACCGGCAACGGCGGCCCGCTCGCCGTGAGGCCCTGCACCTGCTCCTCGTCGAGTCTCGCGGCCGGCTGCTCGATGAAGCGCTTCACGAGCTCATCGTGGTGCTGCGCCGCCGTCCGTCCGAGGAGATCGCAGACCTCCAGGAAGGCGCGCGCGTTGCGCTGGAACCAATCGCTGGCGGCGTAGTCAGGCAGCAGCTCCAGCAACTCATCCAACAGGCTCCTGCGCCCCATGCAGTCCTTGAGCCGCGCCTGATCCGCCGGCAGCATGAAAAGCATCTTATCGACCAGTAGCTGGCCGTAGTAAGGGTCGTTGGCGCGGCAGAGCCCGAGGAGCAGATCGATCTCGTTGATCCCCGAGAAATCCCCCGCGTTGGCGCCGCGATACTCCTGTCGGCCGACCCGGTAGGGCTTGTAGTAAGGTCGTACGCAGCAGAAAAACCGCTCGACATCGAGCCTCGCCATGAGCCGGCGGTTGGCCTCGATCACTTCCCGCAGCGCTTGCTGCGCCGCCTCGAACATCACATCGGCGACCGGGCTGGATACGCCGATGTGCACGATGCTCGTCAGCGCATCCGCCGCGCGCTGCAGCGAGAGAATGCCGCGTGTATTCTCGTCGATGAAGAGGATCTCGTCTTCGAGGGAGGTGAAGCTCTTGCGCAGACCGGCGCGAGCGCGGTTGTGAATGGTCAGGTGGGCCGTCGCGAATCGCGGCGCCATGCCCAGAGAGGCGCCGCAATGGACGGCGAGAGAGGAGGCTTCCGGGAAGGGCGAGCGCTCCTCCCGCGCCGGATTCGTGAGCTCGTGCCGCCTCAAGGCGCCAAGATACATGCCCACGTTGCCGAGCACGCCGAATGCGCTGTCGAAACCCTCTCCCGTGTTGCC
>JBAUOO010000013.1:0-7604 GCA_049579785.1 Steroidobacteraceae bacterium | reverse complement strand
GATCGCCGATTTCTACGCCGAGGCGCAGCGCCTAACCGCAGAAACCGGCATCGAGCATCACGTCGATCACATCGTTCCGTTGCAATCGAAAGTCGTGTGCGGCCTCCATTGCGAAGCCAACCTTCAGGTCCTTACAGGGTCAGAGAACTCAAGAAAGCACAACAAGTTTATTCAGTAACTTGTTGATTTCTCTCAAATTCCGCTCCATCGCGTGCATGCGTACGGCCTCTTCAGCATCAATCCAGCAGTCGCGTTGGTGAAGTCCTCGATGTAGGACTTCGCGCGCTGCTCGACACCGAGCGCCATGAACTTGACCGGCACCACCTGAGCAAACGTGCGCTTGTCGTCCGTGCCGCCGTCCTCGACGGTATCGGCATAGAGATAGAACACGTTCGCGCCACCATTCGCGGAAGCCAGCTGGGGAGCTGTCACCACGCGGCACTTCGGATACGTGTCCTTCAGCCACATGCGAACCGACAGGGTTCCGAGGCTGTTCAGCTTCGAGAGCTGCTGCGCCACGTTGAACGGAATCGCCAACGTGGTATTGGTCGTCTCGGGATCGATGTTGTCCTGCGACTGCACCTGCAGGGTATTCATCGCCGTGATGATGTCCTGCGTGATCTCGAGGAACGTCTTGACGGCCCACGTGAAGCCACCGACGCCGGTCGCCACCGTCTGGTACGCCGGCAGGTTCGGGTCGTTCAGGAACCCGTACGTGTTGTTGCTGCCGTTGTTGAAGCCGTAGAAGCCGACGAGATTGCGGAAAATCTCGAGGTTGAGCACGCTGGCAGCGCGCTTCTCGGCGTCCGAGTTGATCATCGCCGCAGCAGCGCGGGCCTGCTCCAAGCGACCGACCAGCACGCCAGACTCGAAACGCACAATCGTGCGCTGCACCCAGTTCGGGTTCCAGTCCGCGAGGGGCACGTTGGTCGAGTCCTTGTAGACCGCGATGTTGCCCATCGGCTCGACAACGCCCTGGATGATCCACTCATCCCGCCAGTTGCCGATCGTCTCGATACCGACGAGCTCGTCGATCTTCCGAGCGGCGGTGAGCACCTTGACGAAGCCCGGGAGCCAGTTCTGAAGGAACTGGATAGGAGCCACGATCGAGGGGCTGGTGACCGCTGCCGGGCTCGCCGCCCAGGTCGCATCCATGGCGTCCATGGCAGCGGAGGCGGCAGAGCGCAGGTAGCCGGGCTCGAAGCCGATACCGATGCGCTCGAGAGCCTTGAAGTCCGCGACTTCTTTCGCGGACATGGTGAGCGGCTTGACCTGGTGAGGAGCGAGCCGCGAGAGGGAAACGGAAGGATTCATGATGATTCGTTCCTTGCCAGGAATTACTGAGTGAGACGGATGATGGCGACGCTATTGACGGCGCCAGAGCCGACAACACCGCCCTGCGAGGGACTGCCGTACACAACGGCATTGGGCACCGCGGCATAACCGGAGGTGACACTCCCGCCGGGCGCGTAGGCACCGATGACGCCAGTCGTTAGGTTGTACTGCACGAGGTCGCCGATGTTGTACGTGGTCGCCATGTTCACGAGGCACGAGCCCATCGTGAGCATCGCAACCTGAGCGTTTGCCTGAAGCACGAGGCTCGGGCTCAGGGGGTTCGTGGCCCCGGCGCCAAAGAGCGGCTCGATCTTCGGCAGCACCGCGATACCCGCGAACACGGTAGAGCCATTGGTAATGGCTCCGCCCTGAGTCGCGATGCCTGTGGTGTTGCTCTTGGTGAACGCGTTGCCGATCGTTCCGCCGCTACCGTCGAGCGTGACCGGCTGGATGCGATGCGGCTCATCGAGGATCACATCCCCGATGACGCCGATGTTGAGAAGGACGTTGACAGTAGTCTGAAAACCCATGAGAAATCCCTCCGCAGTGAAGCGGCTTGAATGAAGGCCGATTCGGCCTACGGATTAGCTGTTGATGTAGCGGCCGACGAAGGAATCGTCAGACGCGGAGTCGAGCGCGTGAGCGGGACGGCTCTCGGAGCGGGAGCGGCTCGAAGCGGCCACGTAGCCGTCGAGATACGAGTCGAGCGCGGTCACCGGGTCCGTGGACTCCGGTCGCCCGAGCTTCTTCAAGCCATATGCCGCCATCTCGCGATGCGTCATCTCGTCGTGGTCGAACGCGCCGATGACGGGTGAGAGACGCTGATAGAGCTTCTGGCCGGCAAGAGTCTCCTTGCGGACCAGGGCGACGATCTCGGCCGCATCCATGCCCTTGTCCTTCGCCTTGTCCTTCGAGCCGCCCTTCAGGTCGTCTTTCTTCGACGGGTATTCCTTGCCCTCGGGGTCTTTCACCTCACCGTCCTTCGCGTCCTTAGTCTCTTCCTTCTCCGTCTTCTCCTCGGCGTCCTTGACGGTGGAATCATCAACTTTGGTACCGGACATAATTTTCACCTTGGAATCTTGAGAGTCGTGATGGCCAGTCATGCCCTTTTCGGCGGCAACTTTTCCGGCCACCTTCGTGGCGTATTCTTTCGAGTAACCCTTTTTCTCAAGTTCAGCGACGAGTGAGTTGAACGAGTCGCCGATGAACTTCAGGGTGTCAGCATCTAGGCAATCTTTCATTTCGTCGTCGCGCTTGGACATTTCGGGTTCCCGTAAATCAAGTGCAAAAGTGAAACGCTCTGCGGCATCCAACACGCGCACGTCCGAGCCCATGCGGCCCTTGTCGACAGATGCAACGTGATTGCCGCGCAGGTTGCGCTGCACGAATTGGTAGGGCTCGCCGTTGAAGACGCCCTCCTGGGGGAGAAAATCGCAGCGATAGCCGCAAGACAGCTCGCGCTTGCCTGCCGCTATCTTTCGGGCGAGAGCCTCGCTGAAAACCTTGATGTTTCCGTAGAGCGTATCGCCATCGAAGTGGACATCCTCTCCGATAACGCCATGCACGCCCTTGGCGTCGGCCGGGACGAGACCTTCCTCCGCAGCGCCGAGTAAGGCGTTCGGGTGGTCGTCCGTCCACGGCATGAGCTTGAAGCTCTTGATGGTCTCCTCGTTGCCGAGTTCTTCGGCCGAGCGATAGACGCCGTAGAGCTTCTGGGGATCTAAGCCGAGCGTGCCATCAGGATCGATCGCCCTACCGGAGTACGGATAGACACCGACCTTCGATAGCGGATTGTCGGAGACCGTGTACCAGTCATTCGAGTCGTACTCGCGTTTATCGAGCGCGCCACCGCCGCGAGTTAACTTCTTGAGGGTAGCTGCCACTCCAGGATGCAAGGGCTCAGGAGGTGCATCCATCGGCGCCCAACGGAAGTCGGTATGCTCATCGTTGAGCTTCGGCTCGAATTCCTCGCCCGTATCGGCGCGGAATGTGACAAAGCCATTTCCCTCGTCGATCTGTGTCAGGGAGCCAGCGCTATAACCAGTCTCTTCCCGTGTCTCGCGGTGAGCGGCCTGCTCGGGAGTCTCAATGCCTTCAATCGATCCACCCGCGCAGCACCATTCACCGGCATGATCACGGGCTTTGTCGCTGCGCTTGAGGAACAGCGCATTGCCCTTCGGCGAGCGCAGAAGAATCCCTGCAGCTTTTGCGTCGTAAGCTTTGTGAAGTGCCGCAGCTACCGCCTGTTTGTGCGAATGGCCAGCCTTCTCCATCTCTTCGATGTTGTGGCCGACCTCACTTTTACCCGGCAAGAGCGGCACGGTCTTGTTTCCTCACATTGACGTACGAAACTTTGAGCACCATCTGCCGTCCCTTTGCAGTCCACATATCGGGCGGCAACTCAGCCGGGGTGTATAGGTACACTCCAGAGCATGAGCAGAATATGAGTTCGCCTGGTTGGTCGATCTCATCCAGATACTTTCGGCCCGCAGGTCTTATCAAGCCTGCCTGATGCGCCCAAGAATCTCGGATCGGGAAGATTTTCCCGTTGCGCGCCAGGTGCTCGGGTCGCGATTTATAGTGCGCACCGGGATGAATGTGATGCCAGATCATCGCTATCGCCCCGCCATCCTGCGCAACGATGTCATTCACCGCAGCTGAGAGCTTGTGTCCTTGATCGATGATTACGCGCCGTTCTTCTAGTGGCAGGCCGGCAATCGATCGACGGACATGCTCGGCGGTCTCGCGACGCTTTACGATGTCACTGCCGCCGATCTGAATGGACGTCGCCCAGCCTGAGAACCGCTGTAACGTGCGCTGCACGGAGGCGTCCCGGTTGAGCCGGATGAGATTGGCGCTCGCGAGAATGCGGCGGTCGAGTTCCGGTCGCAGAGCGGGCCGGATTCTCTCCAGTGTGAACGGCGGGAGGCCACGGTGCTTTCTGAGCAAAGCCGCGTCCGTCGTGGCGGCGCGGAACGTTCGTCCTAGCGATTGACGCAGAAACTCGACGAGTTCGTGTTCTGGAATCAGTGCCGCTAATGCAGCGCGCCTGATCTCCTCCAGCCAGCGCTCGAGCCGATGCTGGCTGTCGAACCCATGCTCTACGAAGTCATTTACCGCAGCGGAGACGACTTGGTAGAAGCGTTGCCGCGCATCCATTACTCAGGCTGTACGGCCACAACCGCAGAAGAGGCAGCATTGACGACCTGCGCCCAGATCGCATCCGCGAGCTGAAAGGTATGCGAGTCGCCCTGATTCACCAGCACCATACCATCGGCTCCCGTGGGAGCTGACGTGGCGCAGACGAGCATGACCGGCACTTGGTCACTCAAGAGCTGCACGGTCGCAGGACCGGTCCCGACGTTGGTCCAGGTCGCGCCGGTGAGAGTGTATCGCTCGGAAGCCATAGTCTATTTCTCGCTCTTTGAGTCTGTTTCGCGCTCTACGTCGGCCTTGGCGGCGTACTTCCCGCCATGCGCGGCTTCCGCAGCAGCGGCAGGATCGTCGAGTTCTGGAAGCGGCTCGGTCTCGAGGTCGATGCCGATGCCGTGATATCCCGACTCCTTATCCGCCGCTACGCGCTTGCGGGCGTCCTCTGCGGTCAGAACGCCGCCGGCAATGAGCGTAGTGTCGGTCTGCGCCTTGGCGAGATTGACGTCGGACTGCTCTTTGTGCGTCATCGCATCGAGTTCGTGCCACTTAACCGTGATCTCCGTCCCCTTCAGCTCGGGGAACTTCGGGATCACCTCCGAGCGCATCACGAGTTCATGATGGCGTGCCACAAACGGCGTGAAGTCGCGCTCCTCCATGGACTCCAGGAGTTCGTGGTAGCTCGACTCGTCGTACTCTCCCGTGGCTGCAAAGCCCCCGGGAGTGGTGCCTAAGAGCTTCGTAATCGGCATGCCGGCCGTTGCCGCGACGAGCCCGTACTGCGTCATGACGAGCTGGTCGAAGTCCGCAAGAGGCGTGTCGAACTGCTGGAACTCGTCACTTTCCTTGTCGCCCAGCTTGATGCCGAAGTTGTCGCGGAATGCGATCCACGCTTGCATGAGGGAGTCAGTCTGCTGGCTGTCCGCCATGGCCTTTTGCATGTCGGTCAGCCACACCGTCGTGCGCTTGGAGAGCGCCAGCGCCGGAGCCTCGTTCGCCGTTCTCTCGGCGCAATAGACCCGTTCCATGATCATCTGTGGTAAGGGAATACCACCGAAGAGGTACAGCGGCTTTAAGACATCAGGAGGGTCGGCGTAGCGGAAGATCACAAGATGCGATCGGTGAACCCGCCTCGAGCCGATGAGCCACCATGTCGGCTCGTAGAAATGCCTGGAGCTTGGAACACCGGCAGAATCAAGGTCCAGGATCGGTGCCGTCCAGTACGGGTCAACCTGACTGATGCCCTTGTACGTCCCGGGCTTCACGCCATCGGGATTGAATGGCTTCTCGTAATAATCGGGGTCCGACGAATCGACCATGAACATGGCGATGCGGACACCGAAAATGCGCCCCTTCGTCCCGAAGTCTCTGAGTTGGCCAGTGATCCCCATCCTGCGATCGGCGTGCTTGAGAATCTTCAGCACGTCCTCGTCGAGATCGTCTCCGTCAGAGGTCGTGATGTCGTATCCGTTTCGGATCGCATCATCGACAGGGGTAGCGCAGGCTTTGTAGACCAGCCAGTGCTGGGCGACGAATGCCGCATTCTGGTAGCCGATGAATCCCTGCTGCATGAACCAGGGCATCAACTGCATCTGGCTCTGGCCAGCCGCAACCGCAACCGCTTTGAATGCCGGCAGACCGTTATCCGAGCTGTCCATGGCAGAGCGCAGGCTCACCATTTTCCCGGGCTCAGCTTCTGCCCCGTCCATGGCCGCTTTAGGCCCGTACCAGACATTGATGTTGTCGAGCGCCGAAGTGACTGAGCGCGCGAAGGCTTCGGCCTGCTGCCTTTGCCCCGCTCGATGGGATTCGAGCATTCTTTGCATGCCGCTCAAGTCGTACTTCTCGGCACGGCTCACGGGAGTCTGTGCGGCTTCCTTGCGACGCCACAGGTCTCGCAGACGCTTTAGCATGTCAGCCGAAGAAGCTGCGGCGGCGCTTGATGAGCGGTTCCAGTGCGTAGCGGATGCTGTCCACGCAGTGGTTGTGCTTGTCTTCCACGTCCGCCATTACGTTGCCTGAGAGCCTGTCAACCTTGTAGGAATAAAGCCGCATCTCTTGGGCCGTATGAGTGCAGCGGGGGTGGATCACCACGCGCTCGTAGGAGCGGATGTGCGCGATACCGTCCTCGACCGATCCTTTCCACTTCTCGCACGACTGCATGCGCGGGTACCCGTGAGCGCGCATGTAGGAGATAGTCTCTGGCCGGGCGTTGTCAGCGCGGCATACCTCACGCTCTGAGGCTGGGACCTTCGCAAAAAGATCGGGCGTCTTGTCGATATCGCAGCCGATGGCATATGCCTCGTGTTCCACGTGGAGCACGTTGCCGTGGACCCAGCACTTGACCATTGCGGTTGGGTCCTGCGAAAACCCCCAGTCGGCGCCGAAGTAAGGTCCAGACCATCCAGGCTGCGGCTCGAATGCCTCAATGGACCATTTGCCACGGAAGACCTGCGCCTCTCCGTGGACCTGGCACTCCCCCTCCCACACATGGGCATAGGCTTCAGGGTCTACCCTCTGCAGGTAGTCACGCTCTAAACCGAGCTCGACGGGGAAGAACGGGTTATCTCGCCAGCTCAGCTTGCGGACCACCGCATCGGGCGGAGGATTCTTGACGAACCGCTGATAGGTCGGATCGTCTTCAAGCCTGGGGTTGAATGTCACCCAGAACTCGGACCCGGGCTTTCGTACCGTTGGGATTAGAACTTCCCAGCTCTCGTTCGTGAAAGTGTCAGCCTCTTCCACCCAGCAAAGGTCAATGCCCTCTAGAGATTTGATCGCGCGAGGATTGACGTGCAGGCCACGGAAAATGAACAGCGACCCGCAGCGGGAGACGATCTCCCTTTGCGTCACCTCGTATTGGTCGGTGAGTCCGAGCGCATCGACCTGGTCATGGAGCAGGCGGTGAACAGAGTCCGCTATGCTGACCTGATACTCGCGGGCGCAGAGAATGCGCAGAGGTCGAATTGCCGCCAAGCTCACCAGCACGCGAGCAACGGACCAGCTCTTCGCTGAGCCGCGACCGCCGTAAGGGACTTTGTACCGACCGGGCCCCAGCAGAAAATCGAACGCGGGCGGAGCGAGAACGAGCCCGCTACTGTCCTTCCCCGTCATCCGGG